>NZ_JAZLLZ010000134.1:0-56655 GCF_045598405.1 Sodaliphilus sp. | reverse complement strand
AAAAAAACTATGAAAAACACACTGGGGACAGCCCGAGCGGCCGGGGCAAAGCCCCTTTGAGCGGAAAAAGCTACCGCCTGTTCTGGCTATTTTTCACAGCCTCTTGTCATTTGCGACTGCAAACATAGTAACTCTGTGGGAGCAGTTTATTTCAGGTTCTTTATCCACTCGGTGAGGTCTTTCAGTAACTGTGGGGATATGGTCTGTTCTATTTCCCGGTATTCGGCGGGGTTGCCTGTCTTGCATTCCTGGAACAGGTGGTTGAGGCCGGGGTATTCAATGAAGCGGTTGTCCTTTCCCTCGTGCAAGGCGTTCTTTATGCCGTCAAGGTTGAGCGGCGAAACCACCTGGCAGTCTTTGTCGCCGCCAGCGGCAAAAACGGGGCAGCGTGTAGCGGCGATGTCGCTAGCCGGGTCATAGTTGACAAACCATGTGAGCCATGGATTGTTCTGCATGAGCACCATGTTGCGGTACTGCTTGGTGTCGGCAGTGCCAGGCATGCCGTTGAGACGCATGATGCAGTTGGCCTGTGCAGTGAGGGCAGTGTCACCCTTCACTCCCACGCCGGCGAGCGAAACGACGAAATCGGCCTTTTCCCATGCGCCCAAGATGAACGCGATGTTGGCACCCTCGCTATGGCCTAAAATGCCGATTTTACCGAACTTTTTCAGCAATTTCAGTTTTTCATATCCAGCTTCGGCGTCGTGGGCAAAATTGAGTGTTGTAGCGCTCTTTACATCTCCGCCGGTTGACTTGCCTGTGCAGCGGTCGTCATATCGCAGCGAGGCGATGCCGTTGCGAGCCAGGTAGTCGGCAATCACGAGGAATGGCTTGTGGTCTAGCAGCTCCTCGTCGCGGTTCTGGAGTCCGCTGCCGGTGATCATGAGCACCACGGGGACATCGGCAGGATTCTTCTTCTCATATCCCACGGGGTAGGTTAGAGTTCCGCTCAGGGTCGCCAGGTCGGCAATGTTGGAAAAAGTCACCTCCTCGGTCTTGTAGGGGAACGGCGCAACCGGAGTTTGCGGGCGGTTGAGCACCTGTGCACCTCGTTTGAGGTCGAGAGGAAACGACTGGCCCATCTGCATGAAAGTGCCTTTGAGCACATCACCGTCGCGGTGTGCGACGTAAGACGCGCCGATTGCGGGTATGGCTATCGACACCGAGTCGTCGCTGCAATGCGACACGCTGGCCTTGATGCCCTTTGCGCCCTGGTCGAGGCTGTCGAAGGAGCATTGCACACCGCCCTGGTCGTCGGAGGAAAGGGTAATGGCCAGGGTGAGCGACGCTGCACCCACAGAGAGTTTCCCGGTCCATGTGCCCATGATTGCCTGCTGGGCCTGGCAGCACAAAACCGCCAGCACGGCAGTGAGGATAGCAAAAAGATGTTTCATAACACACTAATTAATATGGCGCAAATTTAAAGAAAAAATTGAGATTGTGCCAAGTTATGATGTTATAATCTGGCGCAATCTTGGTTTTTTTGTGAGATTGCGCCAGATTATAAGATAATACAAGGGCGATTCCCGGGAGTTCCGGGGATTCCGGATTTTCCGGAAATGCCGGAAATGCCGGGAGTCCGGGGAGTTATCGTTTTGCTGTGAGTTTGTAACCTCCCACGTAGAGCAGGAGCACCACGTTCATGAGCAGTGCGTAGATGATTGCGGGGATGGCGATTTTGTCGTCGCTCATCACGGTTGTGGCGATGAGGATGGCCTGCGCGGCGTTCTGCATGCCCACCTCGATGACGATGGTGCGGCGGCGCTGGCCGTCAAGGCGCAAGCCCCACGACAGCAGCAATGCTCCGCCGATGGCGAGGACGAGAAGCACGAATGTGCTCATTCCCAGCAGGGTGAAATTGTCGATGATGGCTTGCTTGTTCTGCACGAAGAAGATACCAGCCAGGAGCATGAGTGCGGGGAAGGCGCACTTGCTGAGCACGCGGTGGATGGCATCGGCTCCACGGGGCGCAAACTTCTGCACGGCAGCGCCTATGAGCATGGGCAGGAACACTGCCACGATGTTCTGCATGATGAGTTTCATCACGGGCAGTTCAATCACTTGCTCGGCACCGTCGTTGCAGTGAGCCACGGTCATGGCAAGGATGAACGGTATTGTGAACAGGGTGAGCACGCTGCTCACGGCAGTGAGAGTCACGCTCAACGCCACGTCGCCGCCAGCAATCATCGAGAACACGTTAGACGAGCTGCCGCCGGGACAGCATGCGATGAGCACAAGGCCCACGAAGAACAGCGGCTCGAGGTGCAGTGCCGTTGCCAGGCCGAAGGCAATGGCAGGGAGCAGCACCAGCTGGCCTATCATTCCGGCAACCACAGCGCGCGGCTGCTCGGCGAGTTGCTTGAAATCTTTAACTTTGAGTGTGAGGCCCAGTTCGAACATGAGCACACACAGGATGGGAATTACTATAAAAATCATTGGGGATATAAAGAAAAGTAACCGGTGGCCGATGAAGGCCACCGGTGGGTATGTTTGATTGTGGATTAACCTACGCTTGCACCGGGCTTGACGGGACCTGTTGGACCGATGATGACGAGGCGACCGCCTGCGTCCTCGGCACTGAGGATCATGCCCTGCGACTCAACGCCCTTGAGCTTGCGCGGGGGGAAGTTGGCAATGAAGCACACTTGCTTGCCCACGAGTTCCTCGGGCTGGTACCACTTGGCAATGCCGCTCACGATGGTGCGGCCGCCCATGCCGTCCTCAATCTTGAACTCAAGCAGTTTGTCGCTCTTTTTCACCTTGCTGCACTCGAGCACTGTGCCCACTCGGATGTCGAGCTTGGCGAAGTCGTCGATAGTCACAGCGGGAGCCACAGCCTTGGGCTTGAAGTTGTTGATGATGTTCTCCTGCTTGATGCGCTCCAGGCGTTGCATCTGTGCCTCGATAACGCTGTCCTCGATTTTCTCGAAGAGGAGTTCGGGCTTGTTGACAGCCTTGCCGGCTGCGAGGATGTCGATTTCGCCCAGCTTGTTCCAGTCCACGGTGTCCAGTCCCAGCATGTCGCGCAGCTTGGCGGCGCTGAAAGGCAGGAAAGGCTCGAAGGCGATGGCAAGGTTGGCGCATATTTGCAGAGCGATGTTCATGATGGTCTCCACGCGTTCCATGTCGGTCTTGGCAAGTTTCCAGGGCTCGGTGTCGGCCAGATACTTGTTACCGATGCGTGCCAGGTTCATAGCGTCCTTGAGTGCCTCGCGGAACTTGAAGTTCTCGATGTTAGCACCCAGAGTCTCCTTCACGTTCTTGAACTCGGCAAGAGCCTCACGGTCGATGTCCTGCAGCTCGTGTGCGGCGGGAATCACGCCGTCGAAGTACTTGTGTGTGAGCACGAGCGCGCGGTTCACGAAGTTGCCCAGGATAGCCACGAGCTCGTTGTTGTTGCGAGCCTGGAAGTCACGCCATGTGAAGTCGTTGTCCTTGCTCTCGGGGGCGTTGGCAGTGAGCACATAGCGCAGCACGTCCTGCTTGCCGGGGAAGTCCTCGAGATACTCGTGCAGCCACACAGCCCAGTTGCGGCTTGTAGAGATCTTGTCGCCCTCTAGGTTCAGGAACTCGTTGGCAGGCACGTTCTCGGGGAGCTGGTAGCTGCCCTCGGCCATGAGCATGGCGGGGAAGATGAGGCAGTGGAACACGATGTTGTCCTTGCCTATGAAGTGGATGATGCGTGTCTCGGGATCTTTCCAGTAGGTTTCCCATGTGTCGGGGAGAAGTTCCTTGGTGTTGCTGATGTAGCCGATGGGCGCGTCAAACCACACGTAGAGCACTTTGCCGTCGGCACCCTCCACGGGCACGGGGATACCCCAGTTGAGGTCGCGTGTCACAGCGCGGGGCTGCAGGTGGTCGTCGAGCCACGACTTGCACTGGCCGTACACATTGGGCTTCCACTCCTTGTGCTGCTCCAGGATCCACTCGCGCAACTTGGGCTCCCACTTGTCGAGGGGCATGTACCAGTGCTTGGTTTCCTTGAGCACGGGGGTGTTGCCGGTGATGGCGCTCACAGGGTTGATGAGGTCGGTGGCGTTGAGGCTGGTACCGCAAGCCTCGCACTGGTCGCCATAGGCATGCTCATTGCCGCACTTGGGGCAAGTGCCTGTCACATAGCGGTCGGCGAGATATTGGTCGGCCTTCTCGTCATATAGCTGCACGCTGGTCTTCTCGATGAACTCGCCCTTGTCGTAGAGCTTGCGGAAGAAGTCGCTTGCAGTCTTGTGGTGCATGTCGCTTGTGGTGCGGCTATACACGTCGAACGAGATGCCCAAGCCCTCCATAGAGTTCTTGATGATGTTGTGGTAACGGTCCACGATGTCCTGGGGCGTAACGCCCTCTTTCTGGGCCTTGATGGTGATGGGCACGCCGTGCTCATCGCTGCCGCCTATCATAATCACGTCCTCGCCGCGCAGGCGCAGGTAACGGGTGTAGATGTCGGCAGGCACGTAAACGCCAGCGAGATGACCGATGTGCACTGGTCCGTTGGCATAGGGTAACGCTGTGGTAACCAGCGTTCTCTTGAATTTCTTTTCCATATATTTAGCTAAATATTTATTTCAACCTACAAAGTTAGTGATTTTTTTGTAAAGGTTTAAGGGTTTATGGGTTTAAAAGTTTAAAAGTTTAGAAGTTTGTCTTATCGGCTCGCGCTGGGCGTAACAGTCCTCACAGAGTATTGGATTAGGGTTATAGGCCTAAAATGAGGGTGAAAAAGGGTGAAAAAAGACAAAAACAGAAATAAACCGCTGTGTAAGAGAAGATGGCTGTCGCCATTGATGTCATGCGTTTGTGATTTCGCCAGTGGGCTTCGCTCCCCGCAAAATCACAAACACATGACATCACCCTGCCGGGTTTCTCTTCTCTTACACAGCCCAAAAACCCCAAAAAACAACATCAGTATGAATATTGTTGCTAACATTTTTGAAGGTGGGGAGTGCGACCCCTTCGAGGTCGTTTGGAGCGTATTTCTTATTTCCGACGGCCTGTGTCCATCGGTTGCGATGCAATGTGACGACTTTGTTGTCAGGTAATTTCCCGACCGAGGAAATCCGCTGTTTCCTTATTTGTTATTTCCAACCATTTCTCGGAACTTATATATGGAGAATTTTGCTGTGCCGTTTTTAAGAAAAGGATGTTTTAAATAAGACTTTAATTGGCTACGGGTTTTTTGCTTGACACAACCCTCCATGTAATACTCTTGCCGTTTAAGTAAAATATCAAGCGCAGGAACCCCAAAGTATTCTTCTAAAGTTTCCAAGGAGGAAGCGTAAACTTGCCCCTTGTCGCTATATTTAAATATTTCGTGAGCCTTATATAGCTGTTCTTCAAATGTTCTGCCAGTTATCTTCTCCATACTCTTTTCCATATAATAACACTTTAGTGTGTTAAGGATTGCATGAGCATCTTCTAATTTAAAATCCATGAAAAACTGATTTTTATGTTGATAATTATTACAAGTTAGAGATTTTTTATAAAAGTTTAAAAAGGGGCTTGGCTCACTTGTAGAATGTGATCCAGTTAGTGCAGTAGCGGCACTTTTCGATGCGGGGATGTATCTCGTGCGTTGTGCCCTTGTCGTCGCGCCACCATGAGTGGTTCCAGCCGCTGCCCATGTCGAGGTAGAGAGCGTGGGTGACGCCGTAGTTCACTAGTCGTCGCACAAACTCGTCATACTCCACGCTGCCGCGAGAGTCCACGATGCACAGGCGGCCGTCTTTCTCGCACAATGCGCGATACTCGTTGTTGCCTCCGCGCCACAGCGGGGTGATTGCCTTGCCGTCGCGCACCACCACAGCCTGGCCAAATCCCATGCCGCCCTGTGCTGCCGCGCTGTCGAGTGCCACGCTGTAATCGCCCATGACAAATCTCCACGTGCCGCTGGCCCAGGTGAACGCGCCGCTGTTGTCCTTGCACACTGCACCCTTGTGCCGCACACCGCTGCTCACGTGGTCGCCGTCGATGTTGCTGTGGGCAAACTTTTCAAGCAATTTGCTCGTGAAAGCAGCCTCGGCGCAGAAGATGACCTCTTGCTGCGACTGCTGCGGCATGGTGCCGCACACCAGGTCGATGCGTGAAAACTGGGGGTAGTAGGCGATGACCTCGCTAGTCGAGTCGATGTAAACAGTGTTCATTGTCTTGCTGCTTTCTTTGCTGGTGCGGCAGGCGCTCAACACTGTGAGCAATGCTGCCAGGCACAATGTGATGATGCGCATGGGGTGGGGTTATTTCTTGTCGTCGGCAAACTTGTTAGGGAAGTTGATGGGTACCCTGGGGCGGCGCATGGCGCGGATCACAAGCCACAGGCCCAGCAGGATGAAGGGGATGCTCAACAGCTGTCCCTGGTCAACGCCCCATGTCGAGCGCATGGCGATTTCCCATTCTACCTGCACGTTCTTCACATATTCCACGAGGAATCGCGAACCGAAGATGCCCAGCATGAACACGCCCAGGATGAGGCCTTCGCGCTCTTGCGCGTTGCGTTTCCAGTAGAGCCACATGCACACTGCGAAGGTGACGAGGTAGCATGTCGCCTCGTAGAGCTGGGTGGGGTGGCAAGGCACGGTGAAGATGGGTTCGGCCCCGTGCATGAAAGCACCTACGTTGTCAATGAAACGGAATCCCCAAGGAAGGCTTGTGGGACCGCCATAGATCTCGTGGTTGAACAGGTTGCCCATGCGTATGAGCGCTGCCACGAGGCCGATGGGCACTGCCAGGCGGTCGAGCGTCCACAGCAACGGTTTCTTCACCACGAAGCGGCTATATGCAATCATCGCCAGGATGATGCCAAGCGTGCCGCCGTGGCTGGCAAGACCGCCCTCCCACACCTTGACGATGTCGATGAGATTGTGTTTGTAATGGTCCCACTCGTAGAAGAACACATGTCCCAGGCGCGCGCCCACGATGGTGGCGATCACAACGTAGAAAAACAGTGAGCCCACCCATTTCTCGGGGGCACCCTCGTGCTTGAAGATGCGTGACATTATCTCGTAACCCACAAGAAAACCTATGGCAAACATCAGGCCATACCAGCGCACGGTGATGAAGCCGTCAAACAGGTTGGGGTTGGCTGTCCAAGTGATAAAATTGAGCATAACTACTTCTTTGTTTTATATATTTGACGGCAAAGTTACTACAAAAGCACAAATAAAAGAAAATATATTAAAGCAAAAAATTTGTGTGTTTCGTGTTTTGGTGCTAAATTTGCATAGAAAATATGCTGAATCGAGAAAAGATATGTCCGCGGTGCGGCAAGAAGGTCGCTGTGTCGAGCGAGGAGCTTTCGCTGCACGATGGTGTTGTGGTGTGTCCGCAATGCCTTGCCGTGTTTGACGACAACGGTGTGCGTCAGGCTCCCCAGCCAGGCAGGGTGCGCGTGGCGTCGCCGCAGCCGCAAGAACCCGTGTCCGACGAGATTCACTATTGCCACCACTGCGGCAAGCCGCTAGTGAGCGATGCCAACTTTTGCCCTTATTGCGGCAAGAGGGTGAGGGGTGCAGATCCCGCTCCTGTCGAGGAACGCCAGGAAGAACGCGTTGAAGAAAACCTTCCCGCTCCCCAACCGCAGCAGCCCGATGCCATAGCCGACGATGCACCCGCCGCCCAAGAACCTGCCGTGAAGTGGACGCCGGTTTACACCAACTACCGCTACCGCGAGCCCAAGTGGGGCGAGGGGCCGGCAAGCATCAGGGCACGCCTGGCCGGCTATGCCGTCATTGCAGCTCAGCTGGCACTGCTGGCGTTTATCGTCTATAAGGCAATGCTCATCAGCGATTAAGAACATATTGAGTGAGAATAACTAATTAACTATAAAGACAAACATGGACAACAACAGATATTGCGTGATAATGTGCGGTGGCGTGGGCAGCCGTTTCTGGCCCTACAGCCGCGCAAATATGCCCAAGCAATTCATTGACTTCTTCGGCACAGGACGCAGCCTGCTGCAGATGAGCGTGGATCGCATAAAAGGCATAGTCCCCGACGAGAATATAATAATGATGACCAACGAGCAGTATGCCGGCATCATCGCCCAGCAGCTGCCCCAGCTCAAGTCTGATCAGATACTGCTCGAACCCGCCCGTCGCAACACCGCCCCCTGCATCGCATGGGCCGCGTGGCACATCAAGGCACTCAACCCGCAGGCACAGATCATGGTGGCGCCCAGCGACCACCTCATCCTCAAGACCGACGAGTATCGCGACTGCGTGAACAAGGCATTTGAGTTCATTGAGAGCAACGATTCGCTGCTCACCATGGGCATCAAGCCCAATCGCCCCGAGACCGGATATGGATATATCCAGGCAGGAAAAAACATCCATGGCGACTTCAACGCTGTGAAAACCTTCACCGAGAAACCCAACGAGGACCTGGCTCGCGTGTTCCTGAAGTCGGGCGACTTCTATTGGAACTCGGGCATGTTCTTCTGGAGCGTAGATACCATTATCAACGCCATGCGCAACAATGCCCCCGACATCGCCTCCATCTTTGATGGCGGCGCGCAGCTCATGGCTACCGATGCCGAGCGTGACTTCATCGAGACCAACTATCCGCTGTGCCGCAACATCTCTATTGACTATGCAGTGATGGAAAAGGCTCCCAATGTGTGTGTCGAGTGCGTCGATTTCGGCTGGAGCGACCTGGGCACATGGGGATCGCTCTATGACCATAGCGAGAAAAACGAGCAAGGTAACGCCACGCAAGGCGGCAAGGCGTTGCTATTCAACAGTCGCGACAACATTGTTGCCGTGAAGGGCGACAAACTGGTCGTGGCATCGGGGCTCAACGACTATATCGTTGCCGACACCGGCGACGCGCTGCTCATCGTACCTAAAAACGAAGAGCAAAAGATACGCAACTACGTGAACGAAGTGAAGGCCCAATTCGGCGACAAGTTCATCTAAGGTGGGTTCTATTAATTCTGAGAAAAGTTTATTAATTATTTCGGTCGCTTTTGATCCTGTTTTTGGTATCTCCGACGGTCTCAACCATCGGTTACGATGCAGTGTAACAACTCCGTCGTTATCATAAAATCTACTCAAAACATCTCTCAAAATCGCCTCGACATAATTAATAGAACCCACCTTAAAGCGTGCCAGACACAAGAAAAACAGCGATGACGAATCATGCCTAGTACATGACTCGTCATCGCTATTTTTTGTCCTAGCCGGCGTGTAGGTTATTGCGGGAGTTGCGTTGGCTGCTCTGCATCTTCTTGTGGTTGTGGTGCAGTTGTTGCTGCGGGCGTTGCCGCAAGCACTGATTTCGCCGCCGTGGTTATTATAGTGGTGGCTTGTTGCAGCTGTTGTTCCATGTTGTCGGCTCTGACTTGGGCGTTGTAGGCATCCACCATGTTGCCCACGAGAAACAAGTCGATGAACCAACCTATCATGCATCCGTTTCCGGTGATGAGTTTGATTATGCCCCACACGGGTTTGTGAAGATAAAAAAAGTGAGCACCAAATCCGCCCAGGAAGAACCACAGCATGTAGGCCGTAAATTTAGATTTTTCTTCTCTCATTTTGCAGTTGAAGATGATTTGTTATTCAAAGTTGTCCTCGCGAATGGGGATTTGTCGGTTGATGCTCTGTTCCAGGGAGATGAGCGTCTCGGTAGCCATTACGCCGGGGATGTGTTGTATCTTGTCGTTGAGCAGTTCCATGAGGTGCTGGTTGTCGCGGGCATAGAGTTTGATGAGCATCGTGTAGGACCCGGTGGTGAAATGACACTCAACCACTTCCTTGATTTTCTCGAGCTCGGGAACCACGTCGCGGTACATCGACCCCTTTTGCAGCTGGATTCCGATGTAGGTGCATGTTGCATATCCTAGTGCTTTGGGGTTAGCGTGATAGCCCGACCCGGTGATCACGCCTGTCTCCACCATGCGCTGGATGCGCTGGTGTATTGCAGCGCGAGACACCTCGCACGCCACTGCCACATCCTTCGACGGGATGCGGGCATTCTGCATCACTATCTCTAGTATCTTCTTGTCAAGTTTGTCTATTTTTTCCATGTCACAACATTTAATTATTGCAAAGATAGCAAATTTTTTGAAAAAACACAGCAAAATCAACAATATTCTTGAAAAAAAGTTTGAATTTCGTCGTTATGATAGCAACTTTGTGGCAAAATGCTAGTTGCCTGCATTGTGTTCGCATAGAACTCGGGGGAAGATTCGCGATAGCACACCAGCTAGTTGCCATGGCTTTTTGGTAGGACATGCTTTGCTGCAACAATTTTGATGCGGTTGCTTCGCAACGTTTCAAGGTGGCGGTCTTCAACCGCGATTTTGTTACACTTTACACCCCCGCCGAAAGGAGTGAAACGACCGGTGGTGTTCAGATATTACCCTGTTGGACAACAAATTAACAACTACTTTAACATGCTAAACTCTTGAATTATTCTAATTACTTTAATTTCTTTCAGTCTAGAAATCTGCGTCATCTGTGAAGTCCGCGCGAGGAGTTCCATTAGTGATGTCGCAATGTGGCGGTATATTGGTATATTAATCATTCTCGATGCCCAGGGCATTCCAGAACGATCGAGGCAGAGCCACGTTTTCGAGTTCAACGCATCCCTGGAACATGGGAGCAATGATTTCGGGCGTGAAACCTGCGCCGCCGCATCCTATCTCGGTTACCAGGAAATGTCTCTCGGGGTGAACAGCGGCATAGGCCCTGAACCTCTCGGCGGCCTGTGCTATCGCTATGAGATGGTTGTTGCCTGTGGGGATGGCATAAGACTGCCCCATCATTCCCTCGTTTTGCCCTGCGATGGCACCGAAGTTCATCACAGCCTTGCGTCCGCAGTAACCCTGGTGCATGCCATTGACATCAGTGCCGAACACATACACCTCGTTGCTCTTAATCGCCTCGATGTGTCGCGGAGTCTCACGGTTGGTATAGTAGTTGGCCGACATGCGACGCTTGCTGTTGACGCGTTCTTCCATAGACATCTTGCGGTAATCGGCGCTGTTGATTTCGGAATAAAACGCCATCTTGGCCGAACGCTCGCGGTCCCATGTGCTGTTAGACCCACACTCGGTGTGAGCAAACTTTATCACATTGGTGATGTGCAGGTCGTGAGTTACTGTGGTCACATCGTGCTCCGAACCCATGTAAGAGAACGTCCACCCCTTCTCGGTGAGGTCCTTGATGAGAGCGCTCACCGATTGCAGGTTCCAGTCGCAAGAGGAGTTTTCCATTCCGTCGGTGATAATAGTGACAACAGCAGTTGCGTCGGGTTTGTCCTTGACCTTATTATATAAATGTGTGAGCGAAGAGCCGACGGCATCATAGAGCGGCGTGCAGCCGCAGGGATGATAGTTGCTAAACGTGCCCACCTGCTCGATGGGAACATCGTCAATGAGCGTTCGCACGGGATTGTGGTGTTCGCCGGGTGAGTCAAAAACCACAATGCTCACATAGTGGGTCTGCGTCTCGGCATACTGCTTTTGAGCCTGCCGGATGGTCTCAAGCGTCTCGTTGATGCCCGAGATGGTTGCCTCGCACAGATGGCACATGGATCCGCTCTCATCAACAATGAGCAGGTTGTGTATTTCACTCTTGATGTCGCCTTCGCGAGTGGGTATAGCCAAGGTTTGTGAGGTGCCGTCTTTACGTGTATTTTCCATTTTCTTGTGTGTTTTAAATAAGTTCCTAAACATTGAAATTTATAATAAAGTTACGTGTTGTGTGATTTTTACACCGCAAAATTATATAAAAATTTCCAATCTACCAAATTTTAGGTGTATTTTTTACACAAATATATGATTTTTTTATTATTGCCTGGGGATAAGATATTGATTCGTTTCTTTTATTAGATTGTGGTACAATTATTTATGGTTATATCGCAAGAAAGGGTGTGAAAATTCCATTGAGGGTGTTTTTGCCAAGTTATAGCAGCAGCGTTACAGTTCAAAGGCAGTGTCGTCAACTTTGCAACCTTCGGGGATGTCGATCGTCTCCAGTGTGTCCTGGTTGCCGGCAAAGGCTTTTTTGCCTATTTGCATGATGTTGAACGACAACTTTATTGAGCGCAACTTGCGCGGTTGCTTTTTTTTGTTTTTTTCTTCTTGTAAAATTTGCACAATTAAAAACTTTGTGCGAAATTTGCAAATATTACTTAATAAAACCATTTAACAACCCGAAAAAACCATACATGAAGTTACCTAAGCTTAACTTATCGCGACGCGGTAAAATCACTGCCTACGTCATGTCAGGTGTTATTGTGGGGCTCGGCATCATGCTGTGCTACACAATGCGGGCCCACACCTATCTGGGCGACGACCCCAGCGCGTGTGTCAACTGCCACATCATGGCGCCTTACTATGCCACATGGCAACACAGTTCGCACGGGCGCGACGCCACGTGCAACGACTGCCACGTGCCGCATTCCAGCGTTGTCGCCAAGTATGCGTTCAAGGCGCAAGACGGCATAGGGCATGTGTTGGCCTATGTCACTCACAGCGAGCACCAGGTGCCCATGGCCAAGGACCACAGCGCCGAGGTCATCATGGACAACTGCATACGCTGCCACACCCAGCTCAACCAGGAATTTGTGTCAACCGGACGCATCGATTTCATGCAGGCTAGGCGCGGCGAGGGAAAAGCATGCTGGGACTGCCACCGCGATGTGCCTCACGGCAAAACAAGCCTCTCGGGAACGCCCGGGGCGTTAGTTCCCTATCCCAACGCGCCGCAACCCAAGTGGCTCAAACAATCAATGTCAAAATAAATAAACACTACTCGATATGGCTGAAAACAACAAACTTAAACCCTGGCAAGGATGGGCGCTCTTTGGTGGCGCTATGGTTGCCGTGTTCGGACTGGGACTCCTGTGCTCGTCGCTCATGCATCGCGACGGCGAGGTGGCCAGCATCTTCAACAACCGCAAGGTGAAAATGGACAAGGAGATTGAATCGCGCAACGACTTGTTTGAGAGCGATTTCCCCTTGGAGTATGAAACTTGGCTCGCAACTGCCGACTCTTCGTTTAACAGCGAATTTTGTGGACAAAAGAAGGTTGATGTCCTTGAAGAACGCCCCGACATGGTGATTCTGTGGGCCGGCTATGCCTTCTCGTGGGACTACACCACTCCGCGCGGCCACATGCATGCCATTGACGACATGCGCGAGACCCTGCGCACGTTTGCTCCCATGACCGAGGCCGACAAGCAGCAGCCCGGCACTTGCTGGACTTGCAAGAGCCCCGACGTGCCTCGCCTGATGGCCGAAGTGGGCGAAGAAAACTTCTACAGCGCACCCTGGAGCAAGTGGGGCGACCAGGTCATGAACCCCATTGGCTGCTCTGACTGCCACGATCCTGCTACCATGGATCTGCACATCAGCCGTCCTGCCCTCAAGAACGCTTATGCCGCTATGGGCAAGGACATCACCAAGGCAACCCACCAGGAAATGCGCTCGCTCGTGTGTGCACAGTGCCATGTGGAATACTACTTTGCCGGCGACAAGAAAGTGGCTACCTTCCCATGGGAGAAGGGTATGACGCTGGAAGCTGCCGAGGCCTACTATGATTCAATCGGATTCACCGACTATACTCATGCATTGAGCAAGGCTCCTATCCTCAAAGCCCAGCACCCCGGCTACGAGATGTCGCTCCAGGGCATCCACGGACAGCGCGGTGTGTCGTGTGCCGACTGCCACATGCCTTACAAGAGCGAGGGTGGCGTGAAGTTCAGCGACCACAAGGTGATGTCGCCGCTGGCCAACATCGACCGCACTTGCCAAGTGTGTCACCGCGAGGATGCCGAGACCCTGCGCGCCAACGTTTACGAGCGTCAGCGCAAGTGCACCGAGATTCGCAACAAGACCGAGCACGAGCTGGCTGTAGCGCACATCGAGGCTAAATTTGCCTGGGACAAGGGCGCTACCGATGCCGAGATGCAAGAGGCTCTCCAGTACCTGCGCAAGGGACAATGGCGCTGGGACTATGCTGTGGCTTCACATGGCGCGTCGTTCCACGCTCCCCAGGAGGTAACACGCCTGCTTGCCGACGGTCTTGACTATGCCCACAAGGCTCGCTTCGCCATTGCTCGCGTGCTCGCCAAGCACGGCTACACCGATGCAGTGCCCATGCCCGACATCACTACAAAGGAGAAGGCACAGAAGTACATAGGCCTCGACATGGCACAAAAGAACGCCGACAAGAAGAAATTCCTCGACACTGTGGTTCCCGCTTGGGTCAAGACCGCTGTGGCTAAGGGAAGACTGAAAGCTGAAAGTTAATAGCATACCCTATAAAGTTAATAGCATACCCTATCATGTGGATTAAACCGTGGAAACTAACTGAAGGGTTCATCATAGGCAGCGGGCTGGTACTTACCGGCCTGCTGCTTCAGCTCACTGTGGGCCCTATCGACTGGAGCACCTTTGCCTGGCCAGTCAACCTCATCGTGCTGGTGGCGTTCCTCGCCATTGTCCTCGCTGCCCACCTGCTGCGCAAGCGGGTGTATGTGTGCCAGTGGCTTGGCAGCCACGATGCTGCCATTACATCAATATCGTGGGCAGTGGCGCTAACGCTCATCATGGGGCTTACCCGCCAGTCGGCAGGCGTTAACCCTCACGGGGACCGCTCGCTGCTTGAGGTGGTGGGCATCACGCAATGCCTCACCTGGTGGCCGTTTGCACTCATCTACACATGGCTCACGCTGTCGCTCGCCCTGGCAGTGTTCAGACGTGCTAGCGTGCTCACCCTGCGCAACATCCCGTTCATGGTCATGCACACCGGGCTCCTCATCGTGCTGCTGTGCGGCACACTGGGCAGCGCCGACATGCAGCGGCTCAAGATGATGACTCGCCAGGGAGTGCCCGAGTGGCGCGCCACCGACGACAAAGGGAACCTGATTGAGCTTGACGTGGCCATAGACCTGAAAAGCTTCACCATAGACGAGTATCCTCCCAAGCTCATGATGGCCGACATTGCCACCGGCGACGCTCTGCCCAAGGGCAAGCCGCAGCACATCATGCTCGACTCGGTGGGCGCGCAAGGCGACCTCATGGGGTGGAACGTGAAGGTCATCAAGTCGTTCACTCACGCTGCCGCCATGATCGACAGCACCGCGGTGAACTATGTCGAGTGGCATTCGTTTGGCGCCACAACGGCAGCGCTTGTAGAGGTGACCAAGGGCAACACTCGCATCACCGACTGGGTGAGCTGCGGTAATTTCATGTTCCCCAGCAAGGAACTCAAACTCGACTCGGCAGTGTGCCTGTTCATGCCCGAACCCGAACCGTTGCGATATGCCTCGGCGGTCAACGTATATACACAAGCGGGCACCAACCTCACCGACACTATCACTGTCAACCGCCCGCTCACGGTAGAGAAATGGAAAATCTACCAGCTCGACTATGACCGCGAGATGGGACGTTGGAGCGAGACCAGCGTCTTTGAGCTCGTCACCGACCCGTGGCTCTATGTCGTATATGCCGGCATAGGCCTTCTGCTGCTGGGCGCCGTGCTCATGTTCATGATACCTGCCACACCTAACACCTCTAAATAATAACCGCTATGGACTGGAGTAATTTTATCATCTTTGCACTCATTTCAGTGGTGCTGTGGATTGCCGGAGCCGTGGCAGCATGGCGTGATCGCCGTGGGCTGGCACTGGCCGTGACCGCTGCCGGACTGGCGGTGTTCTTTGCCTTCATCGTGGGCATGTGGGTGTCGCTCGAGCGTCCGCCGCTGCGCACCATGGGCGAGACGCGCCTGTGGTACTCGTTCTTCCTGCCGCTGGTGGGATGCATCGTGTATAGCCGCTGGCGTTACAAGTGGATCCTGTCATTCTCCACAATGATGGCGATAGTGTTTGTGTGCGTCAACCTGTTCAAGCCCGAGATACACAACAAGACGCTCATGCCGGCGTTGCAGAGTCCCTGGTTTGCGCCGCATGTCATCGTTTACATGTTTGCCTACGCGCTGCTCGGAGCTGCCGCTGTGATGGCGATATACCTGCTGCTGTTCAAGCGCGGCAAGGAAGTCACTGCCACAGAGACCTCGCTCACCGACAACCTGGTGCGCGCCGGACTCGCGTTCATGACCGTGGGCATGCTCTTCGGCGCCCTGTGGGCCAAGGAAGCCTGGGGCCACTACTGGGCATGGGATCCCAAGGAAACATGGGCGGCAATCTCATGGTGGGCCTATCTGGTATATGTTCACTTCCGCTTGCGTTACCCCGCGCGGCTCAAGGCCGCATTCGTCATGCTCGTCGTCTCGTTCGTCCTCCTGCAAATGTGCTGGTGGGGCATCAACTACCTCCCCGCAGCCCAAGGTGCAAGCGTGCACACCTACAACTTGCAATGACACAGCCTTAAATTTCTTCATTATATCCTCGAGAGTGAAATCTGCACGGGGTGTCAGCAAAAACTATTGCTATAAAGTTACTTGTGTGGAATTATTGTGTTAACTTTGCACAACTAAAAAACTTAACAACGATGAAAATAGTAGTGCTTGACGGGTATCCGGGCAATCCTGGGGACTTGTCGTGGGATGAACTTAAGGCCGTGGGCGAATGCTCTGTGTATAACCGATGTGCGCCTGGCGAGATCGTGCCGCGTTGTGCCGATGCCGACGCTGTGCTGGTCAACAAGGTGGCCATTACACGTGAGGTCATAGCGCAGCTGCCCCGGCTCAAATACCTGGGCGAGATGGGCACAGGGTATAACAACATAGATGTGGATGCCGCCCATGAGCGCGGAATCGTGGTGACCAATGTGCCCGCCTACAGCACACGCTCGGTGGCGCAGATGGCGATTGCGCACCTTCTCAACATCGCTTGCCGCACTGGCCACTACACCCGGCAGGTGCGCGCCGGCAGGTGGAGCGACAGCAAGGACTTCTGCTACAGCGACACGCCGCTGGTGGAGCTTGCTGGCAAGCAGATGGGGATCGTGGGCATGGGACAGATAGGCTCGGCTGTGGCAATGATTGCCCAGAGCCTGGGCATGACTGTCATGGCTCACACGTCGAAGGCGCAAGAGGCTCTGCCTAGCGGAGTGACCAAGGCGACCGACCTCGACCAGCTCTTCGCCACGAGCGACGTGGTGTCGCTGCACTGCCCGCTCACGGCCGACAATGCACGCATGGTGGATGCACGGCGGCTGGCTCTCATGAAACCCAGCGCAATTCTCATCAACACTGCCCGGGGCATGCTCATCGACGAGCAAGCGCTTGCCGACGCGCTCAACCGCGGAACCATCATGGCTGCCGCCCTCGATGTGATGATCAACGAGCCGCCGGCACACGACAACCCGCTGCTCACGGCACGCAACTGCTTCTTCACCCCTCACGTGGGATGGGCCACTCACGAGGCTCGCGAGCGAATGATGCGAGTGATCATCGACAACGTGGCGGCATGGACCGCAGGACATCCTGTCAACACCGTGTGACACGGTTGGGACGCAGTTTATCATTGTCAAAAATTAGTCATCGTAGCGAAAGCGTATCGTCATCGTCATCGTTTTTTCTTTCGTTTTTCGTCAAAAATCACTAACTTTGCACTCGTGAAGTTATCTCGACTGCTTTACATAGTACTCGTGGTTGCGGTGGGCATGATGCTCTACTCGTGTGCCAACATCGGTTCGCCTGAAGGCGGACCCATGGACTTTGCACCCCCGCGCTTTGTCAAGTCATCGCCGGCACAAGGCGCCGTCAATGTCAAGGGCAACAAGGTGGAAATCACATTCGACGAGATTGTGGTCATCAAGGACCAGATGAAAAAAGTGAGTATCTCGCCCGTGCAGAAAGACGCTCCCCTCATCAGGGCTAACGGCAAGAAGGTGACCATCGAGTTCCGCGACGAGATGATACCCAACACAACCTATTGCATCGACTTCTCTAACTCTATCGAGGACAACAACGAGGGCAATCCGCTCGACGGATTCTCATTTGCCTTCTCCACTGGCGATGAAATTGACTCGCTGCAAGTGTCGGGCCTGCTGCTTCGCGCACGCGACCTAGAACCCATGCAGCACGTGCTGGTGGGACTTCACAGCAACCTCGATGACACGGCGTTCACTAGCATGCCCTTCGAGCGCCTGTGCCGCACCAACGACCGCGGGCAGTTCACCCTGCGCAACCTCAAGCCTGGCAAGTACCACGTGTTCGGCCTCAACGACATGGACGGCGACTACCGCATGGCACGCACCGAGAATATTGCGTTCCTCGACGAGATTATCGTCCCTGCCGTGAGCACCTATGAGTCGATGGACACCGTGTTCACATTTGACCACAAGGTTGACACCGTGAAGCAGGGCACACACACCCTGTTCACGCCTAACGACGTGCTGCTCACCATGTTCAACGAGAACTACCGCGCAGCCTATCTCAAGACAACAAGCCGTCCGTCGCCTTCCAGGCTGCACGTTCTCTTTGCTGCACCCGCCAGCGAGCTCCCAGGATTCAGGGTGCTCAAGCCCGAGCGCCACGAGCAAGACTGGTATGTGCTCGAGCACACCTCGCGCAATGACTCGCTGTTCTACTGGATCACTGACTCGGCGCTCATCAAGAGCGACAGCATCGTGGTGGAAATGAAATACATGCGCACCGACGAAGCCGACAGCCTGGTAGAAAAGACCGACACCGTCACCTTCGCTTACCGCAAGACTGGCACAGAACTCAAGCAAGAGGCCAAGGAGAAAAAAGAACGCGAGGCACTGGCCAAGCGCATATCGTCGATACGCGACAAGCAAGCCAAGGGCAAGGAACTCGACGAAGATGAACAGAAGCTGCTTGCCCAGGAAGACAACCCCGTCGTCCCCAAGATTGAGATAAACGCTCCCAAGCGAGGCCAAATCGAGGTCTATGACACCGTGTCGCTCATTTTCCCCACCCCGGTAGCAAGCATCGACCCGCACGGAGTGCACCTCTCGGTGATGCAAGACTCCACATGGATAGAGATGAGCGATGTGCCCGCATTGTGCCCTGTGGCGCAAGGCGACGTGCTCAACTACATGCTGCCCATGACATTTGAACCCGAAAAGTCCTACCGCCTGTGCATAGACTCGCTGGCAGTCACGTCAATCTACGGCCTGCACAACGACTCCACTGGCATCGATTTCACGGTGAAAGGTCTGGGGGAATATGGCAACCTCGTCGTCAACGTCAACTCGGGCGACAAAGCATTCGTAGAGCTTCTCGACAACCAGGACCACATCGTGCGCACAGTCCCCGTGAAGGGTGGCTCTGTCGCATTCGACGACCTGCTGCCAGGCACTTACTACCTGCGTCTGATCCTTGATGCCAACGGCAACGGGCAGTGGGACACAGGCAACTACGCCCTGCACTTGCAGCCCGAGGAAGTCTATTACTACCCCAAGCGACTCAAAGTGCGCAAGAATTGGGACATGGAAGAAACCTGGGACATCTATGCTGCCGCCCTCGACTTGCAGAAACCCGACGAGATCGTCAAGAACCGCCCCGAGGAAAGCAAGAACAAACTTGTCAAGGCGGCAAACAGGAACAAGAAGAAAAAGAACGGCAACAACGATGATGACGAAGACGAGTTCAACTCCAACTCATTCGGCAACAACATTTACAGCGGCAACAAGTACCAAGACTATCAGAACAACAACCGCCGCCGCTGATACCGGGAATAGCACAAGTTACGCAGACTGTGATTTGTTGTCTTACTTCCCGCGCAGATCTCACTGAACTCACTGATTTTTCATTGAAAATATATATATAGTGGATTTTTTAGACCTCAGGTCTGATTTAACTGAATAAGAAATTATTCAAATTATTTTAATTTCTTTCAGTTATTATTAAATCAGTGGTATCAGTGAGATCTGCGCGGGGATATTACCCAAAATACCATTGCTGTATAGTCATGAATATAAATATTTCTGTTAAATAAAGTTAACGGAATATGTTTTAGTTATTCCAAAACATTGTTGTATAACATATTTACCTTAATTTTGCACTGTGTTTTTCATGGTATTAGATTTAAGGTTAATTAAGATTGGTTGTCGTGAGACAATCAATTTTTTTATATCCTTATAATATACAGTAAGTTACATATTCGCTAGCCTTGCTGGAATTACAATATCCACCCCCGGGAAACGATAAATCACCGAAATTTTGCTGTTTCAAGAAGTTTTATTAAATTTGCAATTGAAAAAGCGTGTGAACTCTTTCATAATGCAAGTATCAAAACTTGTTAAGAAAATCATTTAGTCTAAATTTCCCTAAGTTGTTGGGTCTAGATATGGCATGTGAATGTAGAATCGAGGCTACAAACGACAGCATGAGGGCATTCCGCTACAACGGTATGCCCTCATTTTTTTTTGATAACGTTGTGTGGTATTGAAGAAAATTTCTTAATTTTGCATATATTTTAACCAAAAAAATTCATTTTTATGACCAAGATTTTCAGTTCGCTGCTGGTTGTGCTCGTTGTGGCGATTGCGTTGCCTGTAGTTTGTAATGCCCAGATTGTTGTGACCGACGTTGATGAAGTGTTGGGTGCCGACAGCATACGCCGAGAGTTTGACAGCAGACCCTATTTTGGACTCTACAAAGACAATTATTTCACGGCAGGAACCTCGGTGGGGCCTGCTCCCACGCGCGAGAACAGCGACGTGAAGTTCCAGGTGAGCATCGCACAGCGCCTCACCAGGAGCACGCTGCCGTTCAACACCTATGCGTTCCTGTTCTACTCGCAGAAGACGTTGTGGAACGTGTTTGAGAACTCAATGCCTATGCACGACCTCAACTTCAACCCCGGTATCGGTCTGTCAAAGCTGCTCATCTCCAAGAACCGTGTTATAGGCAAGGCGACCCTGCTGGTTGAGCACGAGTCTAATGGCCGCGACAGTCTTCAGTCGCGCAGCTGGAACAAGGTGTCGCTCAGTGCGGCGTTGTTCCTCGACCCGCATTTTATGGTGCACGGCAAGGTGTGGATCCCCATCGTTGACGGCGAGAACAATAAGGACATTCTCAAGTACAGCGGTATTTTCCAGACAGGCATCCAGGCCGTGAGCACCAATAAGCGCTGGGTGTTTGACCTCACCTATGTCAAGCGCCAGGGTTGGAACCTCAACGGCAATGTGACCATCAACCTGGGTTTCCGCCTGTTCAAGAAACACAACCAGTTCTTGATGCTCCATTACTACAACGGCTACGGCGAGTGCATGCTCGACTACAACCAGTATCACAACCGCCTGCGTGTGGGCTTGCTCATCAGGCCCGAGCTGTTCAGCGACTTCTAAAAAACGGGGATTCCATACAAAAACCGCCAAAAAAATTTGGGGATTCCATCAGCAAGCATACCATTTCTGTGACTTTGCGTTGTGGTTTCGTGTGTTCACATAGTGATGATTGTGCTCACTGTGGCTGTGATTATAGCCATCGGCGTGATTTCGGGCCGCAGTAGCAAGGGATTTGCCACGGCGCGCGGCCAGGCAGGCGCGTGGATTGTCACAGGCGCCATCATCGGCACCCTCGTGGGAGGGCAAGCCACCATAGGCACGGCCGAGATGGGTTACAACTTCGGTTTCTCCGGCATCTGGTTCACATGGGGATCGGCACTAGGGTGCCTGTTGCTGTATTTCATGAGCAAACGGCTCAGGGATAGCGGTTGCAGCACGTTGCTCGAGCTTGTGGGCAAGGAGTTCGGCAAGAAAGCCGAGGTCACTGGTTCGCTGCTCAGCCTGTTCGGCATGTTTTTCAGCATCGTGGCCCAGCAGCTTGCGTGCGCGGCGCTCATCAGGGCCATTGTGCCTTGCTCGCTATTTGTCGCGCTGCTTGCGAGCACCGTGATGATGCTGGTATATGTGGTGGGTGGCGGCATGGTAGGTGCTGGCAAGGGCGGTGTGGCCAAGCTCATATTACTATATGGGGCGTCGATTGTGTGCGGGGCTGTGGTGATGTGGCGCACACACGGGCTCGGCGACATTGACCCGGCGCTGTTCAACCCGTTCAACCGCGGTCTTTCGGTAGATCTCAACTCTGCCCTGTCGATGATACTGGGAGTGGTGGCGACGCAGAGCTATGCCCAGGCAGTGTGGGCCGGTCGCAGCACCGCAGTAGCCCGCAAGGGCGTGTTGCTCAGTGCGGCGCTCATACCGCCCATAGGCGTTGCGTGCACCCTCGTGGGCATGTACATGCACTCTTTGCCTCAGCCCGTACATGCCAGCACGGCATTTCCCGCGTTTGCCTTGCAGTTCCTGCCTCACTGGCTTGGTGGAATTGTAGTGGGCACGCTGCTCATCACCGTCATTGGCGGAGCCACGGGAATAGCCTTGGGCAGCAGCACTATCGTGGTGCGCGACCTCATGCAGCGTCAGCTTGACAAATCGACCACGCTGGTGCGTTGCACTCTCGTGGGTGTGATGGGTCTTGCCCTGGCATGCGCCACGTTGCTCTCGGGGTCGTTTATCAACGACCTGGGTTTTCTCAGCCTGGGTTTGAGGGCTGCAAGCATACTCCTGCCCATGTCTTGCGCGTTCTTCTTGCCTCGCCGCGTGAGAGGCACTTGTGCCGTGGCGTCAATGATAGGCTCGGTGGCCACAATGATCATAGTGCACGTGGCTGGCCCGCACTGGTTGAGTCCCACGCTGTGCGGACTGGCAGCAGGCACCCTGCCCATCGTCTTTTCCATCATGAAAAAGGATTAAGCATTATTTTATAATAGAGTCCCCGCACCGATCTCACTGAACTCACTGATTTTTTCATTGAAAATATATTTTTGTGGATTTTTTAGACCTCAGGGAGGTCGTAACTTTGGTTAACCGCTGGTCGCAGACCTGCGGGCTGCCGGTGGGGTGATGCAAAGTGTAACAAATCGCGGTTGAAGACCGCTACCTCAAAACATGCAAGGTGCTGATGCTTGACCATAAAACCGTGTGTGGAATGCCATCAGAGGGACAGTCCCTCTGATGGCATTTTGTCCTTCGTCTCCGTCGTTTTTGTCTTATGGAGAAAAAACAAAGAACCCCCGGAACTTCGCAGTTCGAGGGGCTTTGATGCTACAAATGTTGCTTTACTTACAGTTTTAAGATTAGATTGTCTGTGGTTATTTTGAGGTTGAATTATTCAAAAAGTTGATTTGTTAAATCAGTCACCAAGACGGTTGTGTCATGATGACGATGCAAAGGTAATATAATAATTTTAATCTGCAATGCCTCTTTAAGTGTTATTTACATTAATTTAAATCATTTAACTATAAAATCGCATTATTTTATACATAAAAATACATAATTACCCCAAATGTAGGGATATATGCATGTATTTTTATGATTATGCTATGCAATAGGCGCTTCGCTACGATGACGGCCGTTGTGGTGTTCTTAGTTTTCTATAGTTTTCTATAGTATTCTATAGTTTTCTATAGTTTCCATAGTTTCTATAGTATTCTATAGTTTCTATAGACTTCTATAGTTTTCTATGGTGTGCTAGTCTCTCTAAAAAAAATCACCTGCCGTCCGGTGGTGGACAGCAGGTGACGGGGATATAATTAATTTGTTTTATTATTTCTTGTATTGCAAATTAATTAGAGTTGGGGACCAGCAGCTACGAGTGCCTTGCCAGCCTCGTTAGTTGTGTACTTGCCGAAGTTCTTGATGAAGCGAGCAGCAAGGTCCTTTGCTTTCTCTTCCCATGTTGCAACGTCAGCATAAGTGTCGCGGGGGTCGAGGATAGCGGGGTTAACGTTGGGCAGAGCAGTGGGAACCTCGAAGTCGAACAGAGGAATCTTCTTGGTCTCTGCCTTGAGGATTGAGCCGTCGAGGATAGCGTCGATGATACCGCGAGTGTCGGGAATTGAGATGCGCTTGCCTGTGCCGTTCCAACCAGTGTTCACGAGATAAGCCTTAGCGCCGCTCTTCTCCATGCGCTTAACGAGCTCCTGAGCATACTTTGTGGGGTGCAGCTCGAGGAATGCCTGGCCGAAGCAAGCAGAGAATGTGGGAGTGGGCTCGGTGATGCCGCGCTCGGTACCTGCGAGCTTAGCAGTGAAACCGCTCAAGAAGTAGTACTGAGTCTGCTCGGGAGTCAGGATTGACACGGGAGGAAGCACGCCGAATGCGTCAGCGCTCAGGAAGATCACGTTCTTGGCAGCGGGAGCCGATGAACCGGGCTGGATGTTATTGATGTGGTGGATGGGATAAGAAACGCGAGTGTTCTCGGTCACGCTCTTGTCGTTGAAGTCGATCTTACCCTCGGCGTCCACTGTCACGTTCTCAAGGAGAGCGTTACGCTTGATAGCGCCGTAGATGTCGGGCTCGTGCTCCTTGCTCAGGCCGATAACCTTAGCGTAGCAGCCACCCTCGAAGTTGAACACGCCGTTGTCGTCCCAGCCGTGCTCGTCGTCACCGATGAGGCGGCGCTTGGGATCGGTTGACAGGGTAGTCTTACCTGTGCCTGACAGACCGAAGAAGATAGCTGTGTTCTCACCGTTCATGTCGCAGTTAGCCGAGCAGTGCATTGAAGCGATGCCCTTGAGGGGGAGGTAGTAGTTCATCATTGAGAACATACCCTTCTTCATCTCACCGCCATACCATGTGTTGATGATAACCTGCTCGCGGCTTGTCACGTTGAAGGCAACACAAGTCTCGCTGTTGAGGCCCAGTTCCTGGTAGTTCTCAACCTTAGCCTTTGAAGCGTTGTAGATGATGAAGTCGGGAGTGAAGTTTTCAAGTTCCTCGGCTGTGGGCTGGATGAACATGTTCTCTACGAAGTGAGCCTGCCAAGCAACCTCAACGATGAAGCGAACTGCCATGCGAGTGTCCTTGTTGGCACCGCAGAATGCGTCAACAACATAAAGATTCTTGTTGCAGAGTTCCTTCTTTGCAATGTCCTTTACCTTTGCCCATACTTCTTCGCTCATGGGGTGGTTGTCGTTCTTGTAACCCTCGGTTGTCCACCAAACGGTGTCCTTTGAGTTTTCGTCCATGACAATGTATTTGTCCTTGGGGCTACGGCCAGTATAGATACCAGTCATAACGTTAACTGCACCAAGCTCGGTGTTTACACCCACCTCGAAGCCTTCGAGGCCAGCCTTGGTCTCCTCTGCAAAGAGAGTCTCATAAGAGGGATTGTGAGCAATCACGGTTGAACCGGTGATGCCATACTGTGTCAAATCTAATGTTGCCATTCTTGTAAATAATATTGTTTTTAGAGTTAAACTTATCGTTATGTGACGCGGATATTCCTATCCACTGCAAAGTTACTTAATATTTGGGATTAAAACAACTAATTGTGGAAAAATTTCTTTAATTTTTCTTTATAATAATTTTTTGGCCACAATTCGCGTCATTTTCCACAATTAGTCGGGGGGGTAAATCATCAATTTCCTGCCGCCTTGATGTCACACCTGCTCGGGGGTGAAACCTATCAGGTCCTTTACGATCTCGCCGCCCATCACTATGCCCGCCGCCGCAGGCACAAAGGCGTTGCTAGCCATCACGTTGTGGTGAGTGCCAGGGTCCTCGCCCGCAGGCGCAGGTTCCACGGGCGTCATCGCCTTCTCGGCGCTATACACGCACTTGAAGTGATTGATGCCCTCGCGCCGCAGCCGCTTGCGCATGATCTTGGCGAGCGGATCCATCGAGGTCTTCGTGCTGTCGGCCACGCGAAAGGCCGTGGGGTCCATCTTGTTGGCCGCTCCCATGCTGCACAGCAGAGGCACACCCAGTCGCGTGCAGCGGCGCACCAGCTCCATCTTGGCGCTCACCGTGTCGATGCAGTCGGCCACATAGTCATACTGCGTCAAGTCGAGCTCATCGGCATTGGCCACCACATAGAACATCTTGTGCTTGGTCACGCGGCACTCCGGGTTGATGGCGAGGATGCGTTCCTCGGCCACATCCACCTTGTCGCGTCCCACATTGGTCATCAGCGCAATCACCTGGCGGTTCACATTGCTCACGCTCACAGCGTCATTGTCGATGAGGTCAACAGCCCCCACCCCACTGCGGGCAAGCACCTCGGCCACATAGCCGCCCACGCCGCCCACGCCGAACACTGCCACCCGGCAGCCTGCCAGACGCTCCATTGCCGCGCTGCCCACCAGCATCTGCGTCCTAGTGAATTGTTTCTGTATCATAATTGCATCAAATTTCTACCACAAAATTACAAAAAAACGCACAAACTGAAAAAAAATGTCATTTCATTGTTGCCATATCAGCATTTTTTCATAACTTTGCACCCGCTAAAAGCCCAGATGGCGGAATAGGTAGACGCGCTGGTCTCAAACACCAGTGGGGTAAAACCCGTGCCGGTTCGATCCCGGCTCTGGGTACCGCAAGAACTTGCAAGCAGTTGTTCTCAACTCTTGCAAGTTCTTTTTTGCATTTATGGGCAACTATTTTGGCGGTGAGGGAGATTTTTGGTATCTTTGTGGGATATTAAACTGAAAACATACTAGATACCTATGGCAGACAACAAGAAAGAACAAGAGAGGAATGAACTGCACCGCACCATTTGGGCTATTGCTGATGAAATGAGGGGCAGTGTGGATGGTTGGGACTTCAAATCCTATATCCTGGGTATGCTCTTTTATAGATATATCAGTGAAAACATTACCAACTATATCAACAAGGGTGAATGGGAAAGTGGCACTACTGACTTCAACTATGCTGACCTTGCTGATGAGATAGCAGAGGATGTAAGGGATGAGATGGTGGCAGTGAAGGGCTTCTTCATTCTGCCAAGCCAACTGTTCTGCAACGTGTGCAAGGCGTGTGATAAGGATGACAACCTCAATGAGACCCTTGAGCACATATTCACTGCCATAGAAGCCTCTGCTAAGGGGACAGAGAGTGAGGATGACTTCAAGGGACTGTTTGCCGACCTTGATGTCAACAGCAACAAGCTTGGTGCAACAGTAGTCAAGAGGAATGAGAAACTTGTGAAACTGCTCCGTGGCATTGGGCAGATGCAGCTTGGTGATTACCAAGACAACACCATTGATGCCTTTGGTGATGCCTATGAGTATCTGATGGCAATGTATGCCTCTAATGCAGGCAAGAGTGGTGGTGAGTTCTATACCCCACAGGAGGTCTCTGAACTGCTCACCAAGTTAGCTACCCTGGGCAAGACTGAGGTCAATAAGGTGTATGATCCTGCTTGTGGCAGTGGCTCACTGCTCCTGAAGGCAGCAAAGATACTTGGCAAGGAGAATGTAAGGCAAGGCTTCTATGGGCAGGAAATCAACCTCACCACCTATAACCTTTGCCGCATTAATATGTTCCTCCATGACATTGATTATGATAAGTTTGACATAGCCTGTGAGGACACATTGCTCACTCCCATGCACTGGGATGATGAGCCATTTGAGGTGATAGTGAGCAACCCACCTTATTCTATTAAGTGGAAAGGTGATGATGACATTACCCTCATCAATGACCCCAGGTATGCCCCTGCTGGTGTGCTTGCCCCCAAGAGCAAGGCAGACCTTGCTTTCATTATGCACTCACTGGCTTGGCTGGCTACCAATGGCACTGCCTCGATAGTATGCTTCCCTGGTGTGATGTATAGAGGTGGGGCTGAGAAGAAGATAAGACAATACCTCATTGACAACAACTATGTGGATGCCATCATCCAGTTGCCCGACAACCTCTTCTTTGGCACAAGCATAGCCACTTGCATAATGGTTCTCAAAAAGGCAAAGAAGGACAACAGCACCCTCTTCATTGATGCAAGCAAGGAGTGTGTCAAGATTACCAACAACAACAAACTCACCCCTGATAACATTGAGCACATTGTGCAGATGTTTGCCGGCAGGGCTGATGTGCAGTATCAATGCAAGTTGGTGGGCAATGACACCATAGCCGGGAATGACTACAACCTCAGTGTATCTTCCTATGTAGAGCAAGAGGACACAAGGGAAAAGATTGACATTGTGGAACTCAACGCAAGGATAGAGAAGATAGTAGCCCATGAGAGCGAACTGAGAACCCAAATAGATGCCATCATTAAACAATTATAGACCCTTATGGCAAAACAACTATACATAGACTTCGACGAATACATACGTCAGGGTGAACCAGAGGCTGCCATAAGTGCAGAGCAATGGAAAACAGCCATGGGGCTGCAAGCAGTAGATGGCATGAAGCCGTCGCAGTATCTCGTTGATGTAGCACGAAGAAATATCGAGGGTGACATCACAATGGATGAGGTGCAAGAGTTGCTACACTCATACTATGCCTGTGCAACCAACAGAGATAAGATTGAGGAGAACGACGAAGAAGCCGACAAGGCATCGGCAAACATCAAGCGGATACTCTCAACAAACACTCTTGCATTTAACACAAACGGATACATTGCTACTCACCGCAGAATATTTGAGGGCGTGTTCAAACACGCAGGTCAGTTGAGACAGTATGACATCTCGAAGAAGGAATGGGTGTTGCATGGCGACACAGTGAACTATCTGAACTGGGAAGATTTGCGTCGTGCCCTTGACTATGATATTCAGCAGGAGAAAGACTTCAGTTACAAAGGACTCAGCGATGACGAGAAGATTAAACACATCTGCCGCTTTACATCAGGATTGTGGCAGATACATCCGTTCTGCGAGGGCAATACACGTGCTACCGCTGTGTTCCTCATCCAGTATCTGCGTTCTATTGGCTATACTGTGACCAACGATATGTTTGCAGAACATTCGTGGTATTTCCGCAATGCTTTGGTACGCGCCAACTACAAGAACTTGGCTCAAGGCATCGACTATGAGCTTGTATATCTGGAGCGCTTCCTACGCAATATGCTGCTCGGCGAACAATGGGTACTGAAAAACCGCTATCTCATCATCAATCCACCAGAAGAGTTTAAGGAGCAGCCACGACTTGATGAGGTGCAACAAATAGAAAAGTTGGGTAAAAATACAGACGTTTTACTTAAAAAGTTGGGTAGAAAAGCCGAGAAGTTTGGTGTAAAGTTGGGTAAAAACAAGATTGCTATTCTCCGGCTTGTGATGACTAACCCATTTGTCAGCACAACCCAAATGGCTAAGGAGTTATCCATAACAACCACAGCCATAGACAACAACATAAAGCAGATGCGTGATATTCTATTAAGACACGTTGGCCCCAAGAAAGGCGGTCATTGGGAAATCTGTGAACAGGAGGACTAAGCTATGAGCAAGATTTCATTCAGGTTCTATAAAGACCATGAGGTGAGGGCAGTGTGGGATGCCACAACTAGCAAATGGTTTTTCTCTGTTCTTGATGTGCTTGGTGCTATCAATGAACAAGAGGACTATGCTAAGACAAGAAACTATTGGAAGTATCTCAAAACCAAATTGAAGAAAGATCAAAATGAAGTGGTTAGTGCCACTAACCAGTTGAAACTTCTTGCTCCTGATGGTAAGAAAAGACTTACTGATACCCTTGATATGAATGGCATTGAGGAACTTGCCAAGCACATCCACAACAGCAAGGCAATGGAGTTCCTTGACTGGCTGACTTACAGTGAAAACACCCTTGATGGCAAGAGTAAGCAGAAGGCTTATGAGTTATGGGAAAGTGGTATCTTAGACACCATAGAGGTGGGAACTACCAAAGGACTCCAGCAGATACATGCCTATATCTTTGGTGGGCTTTATGACTTTGCTGGGCAGATACGCACAGCGACCATCTCCAAGGGGGGCACAATTTTCTGCCGTGCAGAATATCTTCATTACAACTTGGAGCAAATTGAGCAGATGTCTGAAAGCACCTTTGATGAGATTGCAGATAAGTATGTAGAGATGAATGTTGCACATCCGTTCATGGAAGGAAATGGACGCAGCACAAGAATATGGCTTGACTTGATATTGAAGGCACGCTTGAACAAGTGTGTGGATTGGAGCAAAATCAACAAGAATGACTATCTGCAAGCCATGACACAGAGTGTTGCTGACTCAACCTATATCAAGCATTTGCTTACCAATGCTCTAACAGACAACACCAATGACAGAGAACTCTTCATGAAGGGCATTGATTACTCATATTATTATGAACAGGAGGATTAAACTATGAGCAAGATTGAAGAACTGATACAACAATACTGCCCACAAGGTGTAGAGTTTGTCAAGTTGAAAGATATTGGAATCCTTTGGTATAGAGGTGCTGGCATCAAGAAGGATGAAATAACTACTGATGGTATTCCTTGCATTAGATATGGTGAAATACACACCAGATATAGTATTTGGTTTGATGAATGTGTTTCTCATACAGATGAGAACAAACAAGCCACAAAGAAATATGCAGAATGTGGCGACATTCTATTTGCTATAACCAGTGAGGATATTCCCATGATTGGAAATAGTGTGGCATATATTGGCAAAGAAAAGATACTTGTTGGTGGTGATATTGTGGTAATGAGACACAAGCAAAATCCCAAATACTTATCTTATGCTTTATCTACTGTTGATGCAGTTAAACAGAAAGGTAAAGGTAAGGTAAAAAGTAAGGTTGTTCATACAAGTGTCCCTTCACTACAAGAAATAGAAATTCCCCTGCCTCCATTGCCTGTGCAGGAGGAGATAGTAAGGATATTGGATGCCTTTACAGAGCTGCAAGCAGAGCTGCAAGCAGAGCTGCAAGCAAGACAGCTACAATACCAATTTTACAGAGATAATTTACTAAGTTTCAATAACTTAAATAAGGGGGGGGGCAAAATGAAGTAGAATGGAAAAAGCTGGGAGAAGTGGCAGTTAAAATTGCATCTGGAAAGAATAAAAACAAAGGTGTTGTTGGAAATTACCCTGTATATGGTTCAACAGGAGTAATAGCATGGACAAATGCCCCAATCTTCCATAAGGCAATGATACTTGTTGCAAGAGTAGGAGCAAATGCGGGCTTTGTTCATCTTGCAGAAGGAGATTATGATATCACCGATAATACACTTTATATTGATTTAGATAATTCAATCAACATTAGATTTTTATATTATCAACTTGTTTCTATGAATATCAATCAATATGCAAAGGGTGGAGGTCAGCCGCTTATCACAGGTGGATTGTTAAAAGATTTAGAAATCCCCATCCCTTCATTAGAGGAGCAAGAGAGAATAGTTGCTATTCTTGACCGCTTTGACACTCTTGTCAATGACCTCTCTAAGGGTCTCCCGGCTGAGATTGAGGCAAGAAAGCAGCAATATGAGTATTATAGAGATAAACTCTTGGACTTCAAGAGACGATAGATGGCAATAGTTGCGATAGTTGCAATAGTTGCGATAGATGGCAATAGTTGCGATGGATGGCGATAGATAATAGATAACTATAAATGACTATTGAGTCCTAAAGATAACTATAAGATAACTTTTACATTTAGATAGCTTTAAAATAACTTTTAAAATAGAATATAACTATGGATAAGCAAGGTTCTGGTGCTGGGAAGCGTAGGGTGCTGCGGGCTGGTGCTCGGTGGCAGGATTTGAGACTTTACCAGAAGTCGGATGTGCTCTATCAGCTCACTTATATCTTTTGCGAGCGTTTCCTTCCCAAATATGGAGACCGAACTGTGGACCAGATGGTGCAAGCCGCCCGTTCATGCAAGCAGAATATCGTTGAGGGATCGGAAGATGGCAAGACTTCTACCGAGATGGAACTGAAACTGCTCAATGTGGCTCGAGCCAGCAATAATGAACTTAGAGAAGATTATAAGGATTTTATTAATACTCATAACCTCCTGTTGTGGACTCCCGACCATCCTCGCTACCAAAAGATGCAAGACTTTACCCGCCAGCACAACTCCCCCGACGACTATCTGCCCCTTGCATCTAAATGGAGTTGTGAGGAATTTGCTAACACGGCTCTTACTCTCTGTTATCAAGTTGATGCTATGCTCAACCGCTACCTTAATAATTTAGAGAAACGATTTGTCACGGAGGGCGGAATAAAGGAACGCATGTATGCCGCTCGCACTGGCTACCGCAAGGAACAAGACGATAAAATGACAAGCCTCATCAAGGAGAACTGCGAGCTGAAACAACAGCTGGCAACCCTGCAAGCAGCATACGACGACCTGAAACAACGTGCCCTCAATGCCTACAACGAACAAAAGGCAAGAATAGTGGAACTGGAAAACAAACTGAACTTAAACGACAACAGATAATTATAGCATAAACTATGGGATACAATATCATCACAGAACAAGAGGAATATACAGTGGTAAGTGAATACTCCACTGAGTATAAGAAACTTGACAAGTATCAGAGTGAGGCAGCTCTTGAAAAGGACTTTATCAAGGCTCTCACTGAGCAAGGGTATGAGTATCTGCCCATCCACAAGGAAGATGACCTTGTGGAGAACCTGAGGGTGCAGTTGCAGAGGCTCAACAACTATACCTTCACCGATGCTGAATGGGAAAGGTTTTTCAGGGAGAACCTTGCCAACAAGAATGATGATATTGTTGCCAAGACTACCAAGATACAAGAGGACTATATCCAAGTGCTCAAATGTGATAGTGGTGAGAGCAAGAACATCTACCTCATTGACAAGAAAAACATCCACAACAACTTTGTGCAGGTCATCAACCAATATGAAGCCCCCTCCCTGCCTCCCCCTACAGGGGAGGGGCCAAAGTATAGCAACAGGTATGATGTTTCGATTCTGGTCAATGGTCTGCCCCTTGTGCATGTGGAATTGAAACGCAGGGGTGTGCAACTCAAAGAGGCATTCAACCAAATCAACAGGTATCAGAGGGACAGTTTTTGGGCAGGCTGTGGGTTGTATGAATATGTGCAGATTTTCATCATCAGCAATGGAACAAACACCAAATACTACTCCAACACCACCAGGGCAAATCACCTGAAAGAGCAACAGGGTGCCACTAAGGGCAAGACCAAGAAGGCAAGCAACTCATTTGAGTTCTCATCATTCTGGACCGACAGCAATAACAAGCCCATACTTGACCTCATTGACTTCACCAAGACATTCCTGTCAAAGCATACCCTGCTCAATGTGCTCACCAAGTATTGCATCTTCACCACAGAGAAGATGCTGATGGTGATGAGACCATATCAGATAGCAGCAACAGAACGCATTATACAGAGGATAAACATTGCCAACAACTACAAGCAGTGGGGCAAGATAGAAGGTGGCGGATACATTTGGCACACCACAGGCAGTGGCAAGACACTCACCTCATTCAAGACTGCCCAACTGGCTTCAAGGCTTGACTTCATAGACAAGGTGCTCTTTGTGGTGGATAGAAAAGACTTGGACTACCAGACCATGAAGGAGTATAACAGGTTTGAGGAAGGGGCTGCCGACAGCAACTCCTCTACTGCTGTGCTGCAACGTCAGTTGGAGGACAGGGACAAGAGTGGTACTTACCACCATTACAAGATAATCATCACCACCATACAGAAGCTCTCTATCTTTGTGCAGAAGAACAAGGGGCATGAGGTGTTCAACAAGAGGATTGTCTTCATCTTTGATGAGTGCCACAGGAGCAACTTTGGAGATATGCACATTGCCATCACCAAGAACTTCAAGAAATATCACCTGTTTGGCTTCACAGGCACCCCTATCTTTGCTGCCAATGCTGGCACAGGGGGCAATATCAAGTTGAAGACCACCCAACAGGCATTTGGAGACAAACTGCACACCTACACCATTGTGGATGCCATCAATGATGAGAATGTGCTGCCATTCAGAATTGACTATGTAAATACATTAAAACAGAAGGATGGCATTGTGGATAAACAGGTGAGTGCTATTGACAGAGAAAAGGTAATGTCAGCACCTGAAAGGGTGAGTGAGGTGGTGAAATATATCCTTGAGCACTTTGACCAAAAGACCAAGAGGTCATCCTACTACTCATTCCGTGCCACACAGAACATTGGTGAAGTGGCAAGTGCAGGCAAAGGCAAGGAAGTGAAGGAGCAGAAACTATCACAGAAATTGGCTGGCTTCAATGCCATGTTTGCTGTTGCCTCTATCCCTATGGCAAAGGCATACTACAATGAGTTCAAGAAGCAACAAGCCTCACTGCCAGAAGCACAGAGGTTGAAGATTGCCACTATCTACTCCTATGGAGCAAATGAAGAGGAGATTGATGGCATACTTGCAGAGGAGAACCCTGAGAGCACCACAAGTCTTGACCAGCAGTCAAGGGACTTCCTTGAAGGGGCAATCAAGGACTACAACCAAATGTTCAGCACTAACTATGACACCTCAAATGATAAGTTCCAAAACTACTACAAGGACTTGTCATTGAGAATGAAAAACAGGCAGGTGGATTTGCTCATCATTGTGAATATGTTCCTCACAGGCTTTGATGCCACCACACTGAACACTCTCTTTGTGGATAAGAACCTCAAACAGCACGGATTGATACAGGGTTATAGCCGCACCAACAGAATACTTAACTCCATCAAGACCTTTGGCAACATTGTATGTTTCAGAAATCTGCAAAAGGAAACTGATGATGCCATTGCGCTTTTTGGAGACAAGGATGCAAGCAGCATAGTGCTCTTGAAGGACTTCCTCTCTTACTATGAAGGATATGACAACATCAAGGGCAAGCACTGCTTTGGATATAAAGAACTTGTGGAGCAACTGCAAGAAGAGTTCCCTGATGGCAAGCCTGCAATGGGTGAGCAAGCAGAGAGGAGGTTCATTGGGCTGTTTGGTAGCCTGTTGAAGAGCATAAATATCCTGCAATCATTTGACCAGTTTGAGGGCAAGGAACTGCTCACTGATGGAGAGATGCAGGACTATCAAAGCCACTACCTGGATCTGAAGGAAAAATGGAGACCAAAACACCCAACGGATAAGGAGGTGATAAATGATGACCTCATCTTTGAAACAGAACTCATAAGACAGGTAGAAATCAACATAGACTACATATTGATGCTTGTCAAGGAATACCACAACAGCAACTGCAAGAACAAAGAACTGCTGGTGAATATAAGCAAGGCAATAGGAGCAAGTATGCAGTTGAGGAGCAAGAAAGACTTAATTGAAAGCTTCATTGCCCAAGTCAATGCAGAGGAAGATGTGGATGGCGCTTGGGAGCAGTATGTGAAGCAACGGAAGGAAGAAGACCTTGTGAGCATCATCAATGAAGAGAAGTTGAAGCCAGAGGAAACAAGGAAGTTCATAGACAATGCTTTCAGAGATGGTCAAGTGAGAACCACAGGCACTGACATAGACAAGATACTGCCCCCCATGTCAAGATTTGGCGGAGGAGGCAACAGAACCACCAAGAAGCAAACAGTGATAGAAAAAATCACTGCCTTCTTTGAAAGATACTTAGGATTGTAATAAAGCGTTTTTTTACAGGTTCAACGCAGGCGGTGGCGGTGGTAGTGGTGTCGGCTGTGGGTGAAGAAGTGAATCACGCACAGTGCGTTCACGGCAGCGCCTGTCCAGAAGGCGGCTGCATATCCCATGCGCTCGGCTACGAGGCCGCCTAGCACCACGCCCAGGCCTATGCCCAGGTCCCACGAAACGAGTAGGGTGGAGTTGGCTGTGCCTCGCTGGTTGCTAGGCGCCAGATTGATGAACATGTTGATGAATGCAGGCCACAAGTGCCCGTTGCCCAGGCCAATAAGCACTGCCGAGCCATAATAGCCCCACGCGTTGGGCACAGCGACAAAGAGCGTGAACCCCACCACCGAGATTGCCATGCCCAGGGCGGCGTTATACACAATCTTGCCCTTGCGCAGCGAGGAGGCGCCTTCAAGACGCGACACGATGAGGCCTACTGCTAATATCAGGAAATAGGTGCCTGTGCTGCTGGTCATCCCCATTGCTTCCTTGCTGTATATGGCAAGGTAAGTGCTGAGCACGCCGTAGGAGAACCCGAAGCCCATCATGTCGATGAACAGCAGCCACCCGGCAACCAGGAAGAACCGGTCTAGCGAGAGTATGCGTTTGCCCTTGACCAGCGGCCTGGGGCGCATTTTCACGGTGCTATCGACGGCGAGCCCCGCCCCGGCGATGATGAGCGACAGCCAGAACAGATAGGAGAAATCGTGCAGGGTGTTGTAGAGGCTCACGGCAACGATAGGGCCTGTGGCCATGGCAAGGTTGTTGCTCAATCCGTAGTAGCCTATGCCCTCGCTGCGCCGCGATGCAGGCAGCACGTCGATGGCAACGGTGCTGTTGGCGACCGTCACTCCGCCGAAGGGCGCTCCGTGCAGCGTGCGCACTATCGCAAAGAGCATGAGCGTGCCCGCAGCGAGATAACCGGCAAAGAAGATGAAAAACAGGAAATAGATGATGAGCAACACCCTCTTGCGCGGAAAGGAATCAACCAGAAACCCGCACAGCGGACGTGCCAGCAGCGCTGTCACGGCATAGCCGCTGAGAATGGCGCCTATCACATCCTTGGTGGTGTGGAAGGTCTCGCTCATGTAAAGCGGCAGCAATGGCATGAGCAGGTAGAAGGAGAAAAACAGCAAGAAGTTTGCTATGTTCACCTTGATGAAATTACCGTTCCACAGTTTGTCTTGCATAGTCGTTATAAAAGACACTAGATAATCTAGAAAACTAGACTATCTAGAAGTTGTTGAAGTCTGTAATAGATTTACACTTTCTTGCCTTTGAGCGTGGCGCTCGATGCGCTCTCGACGGTGCACATCACCTTGTCGCCCACCTGGGTGTCGCCGGCGGGGAACACGATGACCTTGTTCTGCTGCGTGCGGCCGAACATGTCGTCCCTAGAACGCTTGCTGTAACCCTCCACGAGCACTTCAAACGTCTTGCCCACGTCGGCGCGGTTGCTGCACAGCGACAGCTCGTTCTGCAAGGCAATCATGCGGTTCAGGCGGTCTATCTTCACCTCCTCGGGCACGTTGTCGGGCAGGTTCTTGCTGGCAAAGGTGCCGGGACGCTCGCTATACTTGAACATGAACGCCGAGTCAAAGCCCACCTCGCGCATGAGCGACAGTGTCTCCTGGAAGTCCTCCTCGGTCTCGTCGTGGAAACCGGTGAACATATCGGTCGAGATGCCGCAGTCGGGCATGGCAGCCTTGATCTTGGCGATGCGGCCGAGATACCACTCGCGGGTGTACTTGCGGTTCATGAGTTTGAGTATCTTGTTGCAACCGCTCTGCACGGGCAGGTGGATGTGGTTGCATATGTTGGCGCGGCTAGCCATCACGGCGATGATCTCGTCGCTCAGGTCCTCGGGATTGCTGGTGGTGAAGCGCACACGCATCTCGGGCGCGGCATCGGCAACCATAGCAAGCAGGCCGGCGAGATCGACGGTGGTGCCGTCCTCGTTCTTATACAAATAGGAGTTGACGTTCTGCCCCAGCAGGGTAACCTCTTTGAAACCACGGGCTTGCAGGTCGGCGAGCTCGTTGAGGATGCTCTGTGGCTCACGGCTGCGCTCGCGGCCGCGGGTGTAGGGCACGATGCAATAGGTGCAGAAGTTGTTGCAGCCGCGCATGATGCTCACGAAACCGCTCACCTTGCTGCCGCCCACGCGGGTGGGGATAATGTCGCGATAGGTCTCGGTCTTGGAGAGCTCCACGTTGATGGCCTTCTCGCCGTTCTCGGCCATGCCGGTGAGTGCAGGAAGTTCGAGATAAGAATCGGGACCTGCCACGATGTCCACGTCATAGTCGTTGATGAGTGTTTCTTTGAGACGCTCGGCCATGCAGCCTATAATGCCTATAATCAACCTCTTGGCACGCTTGCGGCGCATGATGTTGAGTTGGTTCAGGCGGTTAAATATCTTCTGCTCGGCATTGTCGCGAATGCTGCAAGTGTTGATGAAAATCGCATCGGCCACGTCAAGGTCCTCGGTGGTGTCATATCCCGCCATCTTCATCACGCTGGCAACGACCTCGCTGTCGGCCACATTCATCTGGCAGCCATAGGTTTCGAGAAACAGCAGTTTGCCGAACTCGCCCTGCGGCGCATCATATTTCAAGTTGAGTTTGTCCATTTTTAAAGTGTTTCAGTTCCAACTTGCAAAGGTACGACTTTTTCACGAAAAACGAAAGACGGAGGGCGAAAAAGCCAATCTCGCATTTCTTTATGCCTAGGAGTGTCAAGACAAAATGCCATCAAAGGGACAGTCCCCGTGATGGCATCCCAAGGAGTGTCAAGACAAAAATGCCATCAAAGGGACAGTCCCCATGATGGCATTTTTTTAATTTCTGTGGTTCGTTTCAAGTGACGATGAAAGTCACCACCTCTTGTCGTTACTTGTCCCAGTCGATGGGGGTGGCTAGTTTTTTCTTGTAGTAGGCTTTGAGGTCGTTCCAGTGGTAGTAGGGTGCCATGTCGGTTTCTACAGGGAGCTGTGCCTCGTGCTCGTTGTAGAGCGCCTTTACCAGGATGTCGCCTGCGGCATTGCGGTAGAATACCATCTGGATGTTGCAGGCCTTGGGGATGATGTCGTAGCTTTGCCACTCGTTGTGGAGGTTGTCGAGGTCGCTCGTGGAGAGGTTGATGTTGTCAATCTCGAGCAGGCATGCCAGCGGCAGGACTACGCTCTCGTGGCCGAATCGCAGGTCGGCACCTCGCTTGCCAGCTGCGATAGCAGCATCGGCTTTCTCTACCATGTCGAGAGCCAGCGCACGTGCAGCAAAGGGCATGCGATTGTCGCTTGCCTGTGAGTTGGCACGGTAGAGATACCACTCGATGTTCTTGAGTCGCCACATCTCGAAGATTTCGTCGCCAGTGAACAGGTGGAAGAGGTCAAGGTTGTCAAACGCATGGTGCCCCTGCAGGCTACCTGCGATATCGAAGATGTCGCGCATGAGGCGTTGCGCTGCCGACAGGTCGAGGTGGTCGGGGTGAGTGTAAATCTGCTTGATGAAACGCTCGGGCTGCACGTGCGCTGCATAGAGGCTATCGCTGATGAGCTTAGTCCTTGCCGACACCTTGTTGGCAAGCGTGTCCTCGCCGTGCCCATAGCCCATGTAGTACATGTCGTGATAGCTGGCATCGGTGGTGATGCGCAGGTTAGGGTTGAGCGATCGCAGCGTGGTGGTGGCGTTCTGCATTGAGAGAATGCACCTGATGACCACAGTGGAGCGTGCGTCGATAACGGCGTCGCCGGCAAACACTGTGGGGAAGTTCTTGAACATGCGCTCGGCGATGTGCTGGTGCTGCTCGGCACCCTTGTCGCTCAGTTCGCCAGCACGGTTGGTCGATGCGGCAAGCACATTTTGCAGCGTGGTGAGCAGGCGCTCGCCTTGCTCGGTGAGCACTCCATCGTGATGTGCCTTGCGCAGCACGTCCACCGGGCGCTGGTAGGCACTGGCACGTGAGAGCCAGCGGCTGCCGTGGCGACCATAGTGGTCGATGTAGAACGCCTCGTAGCCTGCGGGGGCTGGGCTGAGTTGTGGCAGGTTGTCCTCGGGGTAGATGCAATGGTTGCTAGCACTGTGCTGAAGCCGTGCCGCAATCTTCTCTTGCGGGGTGATTGCCATGGCAGCGACACATGCCGCTGCGGCTATGATAAGGGAATATAAGCGTCTCATTATTGTATGATTGAGGGAATATAGGGTTGACGGGAGAGTTTGTCGAGCAAGTAATCGCGCACATCGATCCAGCGGTAGTAGGGTGCCATGTCGGTCTTGACGGGCAGTGTGGCTTCGCGCTCATTGAGCAGCACCTTCACCAGCACATCGTCTTGCGCATTGCGGTAATACACCATCTGCACGTTGCATGCCATGGGAAATACCTCGTAGCTGCGCCAGTGGTCAGAGAGATGCTCGAGGTCGGTGGTCTGGTAATCCATGCCGTTGATGCCCATAAGGCACACGAGCGGCAGCACTACGCTCTCGTGGCCAAATCGCAGGCTGGCACTGTTGCCGCCCTGGTTGATGGCACGGTCGGCGTCCTCAATGAAGCTGCGCACGAGGTTGGCCTCCATGAAGTCAACGCGGCACTTGGTGAGCGGTGTCTCGCCGCTGTATATATACCATCGCACGTTGTTGTAGCTCCACAGCGCTACTGCCTCGTCGAGCGAGAAGAGGTCGTAGAGGTTCACGTTGTCATAGGCATGGTGGCTCTGCATGTTGCACACCACGTCGAAGAGGGCGTTGACAAACTTGAAGTTCTCGATGCTGTCGCGTGTGAACTTCTTGTCGGTGAACAGGCGTTTGAGCACGCCGTCGGTCTTGACATGCTTGTCGCGGTAGGCGTCGAAATACTTGTAGGCCTCCTGCCGGAGCGGTTTCACTGCGGGGTCATCATAGTTCATGTAGTACATCTCGGCCTGGCTGGCGTCGGTGGTGATGCGCAGGTTGGGGTTGAGCGATTTGAGCACGTCAACCTCGTTCTGCATCGAGAGGATGCAGCGAATCACAATGGTTGAGCGTGCGCGCACGGGTGCGTCGCCGGCAAAGATCTCGGGGAAGTTCTTGTACATGCGTGCCGCGATGCGCTGGTGCTGCTCGTGGCCCACGTCGGAGAGTTCGCCGTCGCGTCCGCGAGCGTCTTCGCGCACTTGCCGCAGTATTTCCAGCGTTTCCTTGCCGCGCTTTGTGAGCACACCGTTGCGCTCACCCTTTTCGAGTTGCTCCACTGGGTAGTCATAGGCCCATTGCCCTATGAGCCAGCGGCTGCCGTGGCGTCCGTAGTGGTTCATGAAAAATGGCGTGTATCCGTCGGGGGCTGGTGTGAGTGCGGGAAGCGACTCGTCGGGATAAGCCCAGTAGTTGTTGGCGCAAGCGCGTATGTTGGCCTTGAAGTCTTCCTTCACTCCGGCCTGTGCAGTGAGTGCCATCGTGGCTCCCACGAGCATTGATAATAGTAGTTTATGTCTCATTAATGAAGCGGTTGATGTGTTGTAACTATACAGCAAAGGTTCTTTGCGGACTCCCCGCGCGGATTTCACAGATAACACAGATTTAATAATAACTGAAAGAACTTAAAATAATTAGAGTAATTTCTTGTTCAGATAAATCATGTTATTTTTTTTTCGTGAGATCCGAGAGGTCTGCGCGGGGATATTAGCCAAAACACCATTGCTGAATAGTTACTGAAATGTTTTGTCAGTGCAAATTTACAATAAAAAGCCCAAACACAGAAAAAGTGCGGGCATGATTTTTCCCAAAATCACGCCCGCTTTTTAGAGTATGAGAAAATTTACTTTGTTTCGGAGTCCCCACGCCATAACAAATGGGAAACTCCATGATTTTTGTGCTATAAAGTACTTTTGTTACTTTTAATATCGCAAAAGTAATATATATTTATTTAATTTGCAAGAAAAATTACAAAAAGTGCAAAAATTGACTTTTTAATTAGAAATCCTCACTTTAAAGTCGGTTTGCCGATAACTATCTTTGCTTACCCTTCCCCCGCGCGGATTTCACTCACGTAAAAATTAACAACAGATTTCTCTGATTTAACTGAAAAAAGAAATTGTTTTAATTATTTTAATTTCTGTCAGTTACTAAATCCGTGTATCAATGAGATCCGCGCGGGGTGTCCGCAAATAAGTTATTGCTGTATAGTTACCCACCGTCAATAATTTAGTTAATATCAATTAAAATCCCATAAATTTCGTACCGAAAGGAATAGTTTTTGATATGAAACGTCAAAAATGTGTTGTAATAATTTGGATATTATATCTTTTGAAATTACTTTTGTATTGGTAAAGTCATTTATTATTTATTTTTTACTTATATGAACAACCCAAGAATCACGCTTACAGCACGAGAGATTGAGGTTTTGGATTTATTGTCAAGAGGGTTAAGCAGTAAGGATATTGCTGAAAAATTATTCATCTCGTCAAACACGGTTGAATATCACCGCAAACAACTCTTGCGTAAGACCGAATCAAAGAATGTTGCACAGTTGATAGGGTATGCTTTTCGAAAGAGAATCTTGAGCTAACAATCTCGGATCTATTTAATAAACCCACATCAATAAAAGCAAACTACAATCAAAAAAAATTCATGGGGGATGTGTCAAAATCATGACACATCCCCATTTTTAGTGGTTATCAAGATTCACTAGTTACTTGAAATATTGCTTCATCTTGGCCTTGACGCGCGGAGCGAGCATGATGAGCGTGAACATTGTGCACAATGCCATGCCGGCAAAGGCGAGGTCCATGAAACCTACCAGGGCATCGAGGGGTATCACCGCGGCGATGAGGATGGTGGCGAGGTAGAAGTAGTTATACTTGCTGGCATGCTTCACGCCAAATAAGAAGTTGGTGCACTTCTGTCCGTAGTAGGAGTAAGAGAACATGGTGCTGAATGCAAAGAAGAACACGATTGCCATGAGCAGGTATTGTCCGTAGGGGAGCAGATTGCCGAACGAGTTGAGCGCAATGTACAGTCCCTTCACTCCGTCCACGTGGTAGTTCCCGGCGATGATGATGGGGATAGCGGTGAGCGTGCACACAAAGCCAGAGTCGATGGCTGGACCGAGCATGGCGATGAGGCCCTCGCGCACGGCGTCGTTGTTGCGTGATGCTCCGTGCATCATCGATGCTGTACCCACGCCGGCCTCGTTGACAAATGCGGCACGGCGGGCGCCTGTGAGTGCCACGAGAGTGAATCCGCCTATCTCGCCTTCGGGAGTGAACGCTCCCTGGAATATTGACTTGAACACGCCGGGAAGAAGTTCAATGTTCATCACCATGACCACGGCAACGAGAATGAAGTAGAGCACTACCATCAGCGGGACGATGCGTGACGCGAACTGCGCGATGCGCTTGATGCCGCCGAGCAGCACAAAGCCCACAATGATGATAATGGCCACGCCCATGCCGAAGCGCAATCCCACTGTGTTCTCTATGCCCATGGGCGAGGTGAACACCGTGGTGATGCTCTCCACGAGCTGGTTGGCCTGGGTGAAGCACAGCGTGCCGAAGAGACCGAAGGCGGCAAACGTCATGGCAAGCGGTTTCCACTTCTTGCCCAGGCCCTCGGTGATGATATACATGGGGCCGCCCTGCACTTCGCCGGCGCTGTCCTTGCCTTTATACATGATTGAAAGCGTACCCTCGAAGAACTTGGTGGTCATTCCCACCAGCGCGCTCACCCACATCCAGAAGATGACGCCGGGACCGCCTATCGACAGCGCGATTGCCACGCCGGCAATGTTGCCCATGCCCACGGTGGCAGCGATAGCGCTGAGAAGAGCCTGTACCGAACTGATCTGGCCAGCTTCCTTGCCGCTGTCCTGTGCCTGCTTGTTGCGTAGCGCCTTGATGGCCTTGGGCAGTTTGGTGACCGACACTGCCCCCGAATATATAAAGAGGAAAAGACCGCCGCCTATGAGCAACAGGAATTCCGGATAACCGCACACGTAGTCGCTAGCGTCGATGATCCATTGGCCCAAACTTTCAAGAAAATCGTTCATTTTGTAGCTTTTTTAGTCCAAATAGAGTGCAAAGGTAGTGAAAATTAACGAAAAACGAAAGAAAACCATGCGGTTGTAAACTTTTAACCGCGTTTTTTTGCCGGAATATCATTGATTTCAGTAATATCAGTGTTGTCCAGGAGGTGAATGTGGAAGAATTTTAGTATCTTTGCCATTGATAACTGAAAAGAAAGAAAAACTTATGATACTAGAAGTGTGCTGCGGAGATATCGCGAGTGTGCATGCTGCCAGTGCGGGCGGCGCGCAGCGCGTGGAACTGTGTTCTCGTCTCGACCTTGACGGCCTGACTCCTGCCGAGGAGATGGTGCGCGAGGCACGAATGGTGCCGGGCTTGCGGCTGCATGTGCTCATACGCAGCCGCGAGGGCGACTTTGTGTATAGCCGCGAGGAGGTTGAGGAGATGGCCGGGTCGGTGCAGATGGCGCGCAGGCTGGGTGCCGATGGCGTGGTCATCGGTGCGCTCACCCCGGCGGGCGATGTGGATGTGCCTGCCGTGCAGAGGCTCGTGAGCGAGGCTCGGGGCATGCAGGTGACGTTTCACCGGGCGTTCGACGTGTGCCGCAATCCGCAAGAGGCTCTGGAACAGATCATTGCTCTGGGGTGCCACCGCATCCTCACTTCGGGCCAGGCACCGAGCGCGCTGGAAGGCGTGCCCATGCTCGGCCAGCTGGTGAAGCAGGCTGCCGGACGCATCATCATCATGCCCGGAGCTGGCGTGAACGAGATAAATGCCAAGCACATACTGGACGCAACAGGCGCCCGGGAAATCCACGGGTCGTTGCGCTCGCCGCGAGAGGACGGGGTGCTGGTCACTGATTCAAGAAAAGTTAGTACTATTATGAAGAAGATATTAGTTTGCCTTGTTGCAATGTTAGCGATGTCAGGCAGCTCGCATGCCAGCGAGGTGTCAAAGTATATGGACTTCCTCTACGCCAACATGGCGTTGCCCGACAGCACCGACTATGACCGCGCGTTCTATGAGCGCAACATCGAGAGTTCGTTGCAGGCACGCGAGGAGATGCCCTGGGGCAAGATTGTCCCCGAGCGTGAGTTCATGCACTTTGTCCTGCCCGTGCGCGTGAACAATGAGAACATGGACTCGTGCCGCTGGGTGTTCTACCGCGACCTGCGCGACAGGGTGAAAGACCTGACTATGGCCGATGCAATCCTTGAAGTGAACCACTGGTGCCACGAGCGCGTGACCTACACGCCCAGTGACGGACGCACATCGTCGCCCCTGGCAAGCATACGCACCGCCTATGGCCGTTGCGGTGAGGAATCTACGCTGCTGGTTGCTGCCCTCAGGGCGGTGGGAATCCCTGCCCGCCAGGTTTACACTCCACGCTGGGCACACACCGACGACAATCACGCATGGGTCGAGGCGTGGGCCGACGGCAAGTGGCATTTCCTGGGAGCCTGTGAACCAGAACCCGTGCTTGACCTGGGATGGTTCAACGCTCCGGCATCGCGTGGCATGCTCATGCACACCAAGGCATTCGGCAAGTATGACGGCCCCGAGGAGAAGATGCTTGAAACAGCTTGCTACACCGAGATTAACGAGACACAGAACTATGCCCCCGTGGCTCCCGCAACTGTTGTGGTGACCGACAGGAACGGAAGCGTCGTGGCAGGTGCGCCGGTAGAGTTCAAGATATACAACTATGCCGAGTTCTACACCGTGTCGCGCAAATACACCGACGAGCGAGGCATCGCCACATTGCAGGCTGGCATGGGCGACCTCGTGGTGTGGGGCTGCAAGGATGGTTACTTCGGCTTTGAGCGCTGCCATGTGGCCGACGGCGACACCACCCGTCTGTGCCTTAACATTCCCACCGACTTCAAGGAACCGCTGACATTTGACATCACCATCGTTCCGCCCGTTGAGCGCAACACCTTGCCTCCCGTCACCGACGAGCAACGCAAGCGCAACAATGACCGCCTGGCAAGCGAGGATGCCATGCGCAACGCCTATGTGGCGACGTTCGACACCAGCACGCCGCTGCTCACCGCGTCGCGTGGCAACCATGCCGTGATACGCTCGTTTGTTGAAGCCACAGGCGACACTGCGCTGCTGTGGACACTGTCGGCCAAGGACTTGCGCGATGTGCCCATGGATGTGCTCACCGACCATCACAGCAATGCGCCCGAGCGTGCCAGCCATCTCTCGGTGGAGCTTTACGACAAGTATGTGCGTTGCCCGCGTGTGGCAGGCGAGATGCTCACGCCCTACCGCCGTTACTTCCTTGACAATATCCCCGCCGTGCAGCGCGAGCAGTGGCGCAACAGCCCGCAGCAACTGGTCAAGTGGGTGGCGCAGAACATTGCCATCGACGAGGTGCGCAATCCGCAGCACCTGCGCATGCGCCCCATGGGCGTGTGGAAGCACCGCACCACCGACGCTGTGTCGCGCGACATCCTGTTTGTGGCTCTGGCACGCACCTGCGGCGTGGCGGCACGCATCGATGGCGTGACGGGCAAAGTGCAGTATATGAACGAGAAATGCGAGTGGATTGACGTGGCGTTTGGCAAGGACGATGCCGCACAGGCGCAGCAAGGCACGCTGCGGGCCCACTATAAGGCTCAACCATGGCTCGAGAACCCCAAGTACTACATCCATTTCACCGTGTCGGCGTTGAAAGACGGTTTCCCCTCGCTGCTCAACTATGACGACAACGACACCTACGACAACACCTTCAAGCAAGGCCAACGCCTGGACACTGGCGCTTACGTGATGATAAGCGGCACCCGCCTGGCATCGGGCTCGGTGCTGGCGCGCGTGGTCCTCACCCGTGTGAACGAGAATCAGGAGACTGTCGCCGACCTTGAATTGCGCCAAGCGTCACACGAGCTGCAAGTGATAGGCAACTGCAACAGCGGCCTGCTGCTCGACAAGACCGGCCGCGGGTTCTTTGCCGCTGCAATCATCGCTCCCAGCAACGAACCCACCAACCACATCCTGCGCGACATCTCGCTGCGTCGCGCCGACCTCGAGGCTTGGGGACGCCCCATCGTGCTGATGTTCCGCAACGAGGACGAGGCGCAGCGTTTCCGCAAGGAGGACTTCCCCCAGCTGCCCAGCACCGTGATGTGGTGTGTCGATACCGACGGCGCAGTGGAGAAAGACATACGCGAGCAGATGCATGTGGCACCCGACGCTCCGCTGCCGGTGGTGTTCATAGGCGACACATTCGACCGCGTGGTGTTCTTCTCGCAGGGCTACACCATCAACATGGGAGACCAGCTGATGAATGCTGTCAACAAACTGAAAACAAAATAAATAAGATATGAAAAGGATAATTCTTGCTTGCACGGCACTTGTTTTTTCAGTCATTTCAGTGGCAGGTTTTACTTATTCAATTTTTTTTCTTACTTTTGCACCATGAAACAAATAATACTAACCATTAATGCAAAAAGATTATGATGCAGATCAAACGTTTATCTCTGTTATGCCTTATTATTATTGCTGCAGTTTCGTTCAACTCTTGCTCTGATGATGAACCTGCCACTCCACAGTATATCGACTATGAGTATGGAATTGAAGTTCTGGAAGGATACACTCATATCTATGACATTTCCTGCACTTACACTAACGTTTTCACCAACGAAGTAGAAACAAAAACTGTGGGTAATCTGGGTGAGAGCGTGTTCTCTGGCCGTGGCAAAGAAAAGCCCAAGGCCAAGGAATTCATGCTCAAAGTCGTAGGTAAACTCAAACCTAACGCCAAAGAACTTGTTGAAGAAGCCATCGCAAAGCATAAAAAATTTCCAATCGGCTTCAAGTGCCGCGGCAAGGCGTATGTTTACTCTGATCCTGAATGCACTAACTTTGTAAAGGAACTATTCTCTTTTCATGAAAGTTCAGAGTTAATCGAGATTGATGCCGAGAATCTGAAGTACTACATAGACACTTATCCCACAAAGGAAATCTGCGAGATTCACAAGCCCATTAAATAAGGAATTAGTGGACAAAAATGTGTATTTTTGCAGAAAAATTCAAAACACCTATAATAAAACATGAAAAAGATTGAAATCAATATTCCCTCGACCGAGGCATTGCAGGAGGCTGCACGCGAGTTCATGGCAGCGATGGGCGACTACACCGTCTTTGCTTTCTACGGGCAGATGGGTGCCGGCAAGACTACTTTCATCAACGCACTGTGCCGCGAGCTGGGCGTGGTGGAGGATGTGACCAATTCTCCCTCGTTTGCTATCATCAACGAGTATCGCAGCGACACCACGGCCGAACTCATCTACCACTTCGACTGCTATCGCCTGGAAAACGAGGAGGAAGCAATCGAAATAGGCACCGAGGACTACTTTGACTGCGGTGCTGTGTGCCTCATCGAGTGGCCCGAGCGCATCGAGGGACTGCTGCCCGACGACACCGTGGACGTGAACATCACCGTAAACGACGACGAGAGCCGCACAATGACCCTGACACTGCCAGAATAAAGGTTTAAAAGTTTAAAGGTTTAAATTCGAATTATCGAGTTATCGAATAATCGAATAATCGAAAATCCCCCCCCTTACAACAATGCCTAGATATATCCTGCTGCACGAGACTGCATCGACCAATACTTATCTCAAAAGCGTGGCCTCTGCCTTGCCCTCCGGAACTGTGGTCTATACCCACAACCAGACGGCGGGACGCGGACAGCGAGGCAACTCGTGGGAGGCCGAGCCGGGCAAGAACATCACCATGTCGATGCTCATCAAGAATCCCGCCGTGGCTGTGGCACAGCAGTTCTACATCAGCGAGGCGGTGGCTGTGGCCATTGCCCGAGTGCTCAACCGCTATGTGCCTGGCTTCCGGGTAAAGTGGCCCAACGACATATATCACCGCGACCGCAAGGAGTGCGGCATTCTCATTGAGCACGTGCTGGCTGGCGGAGGAATAGCCCACACCGTGATAGGCGCCGGCATCAACATCAACCAGACCGAGTTTTTGAGCGATGCCCCCAACCCCGTGTCGCTGGCACAGCTCACAGGCAATCAGCACGACGTGGAGGCAGTGATGCGCGAGGTGTGCGAGGAGATAGAGCGCCTGTGCCAGTTCACGCCGCAGTCGTGCCAGCAGTTGCACGAGGAATTCCTGTCGATGCTCTACCGCGGCGACGGCAAGGACTACACATTTGCCTTGCCCGACGGCACCCAGTTCCAGGCCGCGATACACAACGTGCTGCCCGACGGCACCTTGCAGCTGCGCACCCCTGACGGCACCGTGACAAGCTACCTGTTCAAGGAAGTAAAGCACGTGATAGGCAACAACACGCTGTAACCCTGCAAAAACTAGATAAAAGGGACGGTTCTTTTTATCTAGTTTTTGAGAAATTGACATTACTAAACGAATAAAAACGAAGATGAATATAGCAGTATATTGCAGTTCGCGCGACGGACTGCCTCAACACATCGAAGACATCGCCGTGGCCCTGGGACAGTGGCTGGGCAAGAACGGCCACACGCTGGTCTATGGCGGTGTGCATGCCGGACTCATGCACACCGTGGCACAGGCCGCCCACGACAGTGGTGCCCGCGTGGTGGGCGTGGTGCCCGAGTGCTTCAAGCACCGTCTCGACAAGGTGGTCGATGAACCCATCTACACCCATGACCTCAACGACCGCAAGGCCGAGATGTATAGCCGCAGCGACCACTTCGTGGTATTGCCCGGCGGCATAGGAACTATCGACGAGTGGGTAGCCACCCTGTCGCAGATCACCGTGGATCAGTCGCCGCGACGCATCGTGGTGATGAACCTCGACGGCATGTATGACCACACGGTGAAGCAGCTCGAGGCAAGCAGCAAGTCGCTCTTTGCACGCGTGGGCAACATGCTCGATATCTCCATCATCACAACCACTTCGCAACAAATGATAGAAGCACTAGAAACATTATGAAAAGCAAAGTATATACCCTCACCGGCGACAAGGGCACCACATCGCTCGTGGGCGGGCAGCGCGTGGACAAAGACAACATGCGCGTCGAGGCCTACGGCACTGTCGATGAACTCAACTCACACATCGGATTGCTCGCCAGCCTGCTGCGCGGACATTGCGACGAGACCACAGCCGCAACGCTGTTCAAGGTGCAGAACCGCCTGTTCAACCTGGGCGCTTACCTCGCCACCGAGACCGACGATGCCGCGAGTCCGGTGTATGGTTTGAGCGACGACGATATCAAGGGCATCGAGGCACGCATCGACGAGATGGACGCCACATTGCCCCCCATGCGCAGCTTCATCCTGCCAGGCGGGTGCCACAGCGCGGCCCAGGCCGACGTGTGCCGCACCGTGGCAAGACGTGCCGAGCGGCGTGTAATCACGCTGGCGCACAATGCTCCGGTCAACCCGCTCGCACTGCAATATCTGAACCGATTGAGCGACTTTTTCTTCATCTTGTCGCGATATATCAATGTTCAGAATGATTTTAGTGAAATTTTTTGGGACAAGAATGTGTAAATTCAGAATAAAATGTTATCTTTGCGCCCACATTTTTGAATTAACAACTTAAAATTTATATAAAACTATGTATTGGACACTAGAACTTGCTACAAAGCTTGAAGATGCACCATGGCCCGCAACCAAGGACGAGCTCATCGACTATGCAGTGCGCAGCGGTGCACCCCTCGAGGTGATTGAAAACCTACACGAGATTGAGGACGAAGGCGAAAGCTACGAGTCAATCGAAGACATCTGGCCTGACTACCCCAGCACCGACGACGATTTCTTCTTTGACGAAGAAGAGTATTAATACTTCGACAAAGAAGATATTTAAAAAATATAAATCCGCACCCAAAACAATGGATGCGGATTTTTATGTTCGCCCAGCACGAACGTATTCTAACGGGTGCAAGTCCCCAAGCCGCCCTAACAGTGGGAAGGCTACAGCCGAAGGCAAGGGTGTCCACCGCGAGGTGGAATCTGAAGGAAGCCGTAGGCAAACATCTGGCCCGACGTACAGAAACTTGATACCAAGGCTTATGAGAGTGGATAAGTCTGCATAACAAGACAAAGTCCTATAACTGTTCGGAACTCTCGGAGTAAATCAAGCGGGTATAAGGTGGAAAGAATGCGTCCATAACTGGGGAGGTCTCAAGGGCGAGTCCGCACGGATAAGCAGTAACAACGAACCTTGAGAAGTCAGCAGAAGCCATAGTAGCCGATATGGGAAAGGAAATCAACAATCGGTGAAGGGCAGTGCGACCCCTTCGAGGTCGGTTTTTGGGGGGCGTATTCCTTTCCGACGGCCTGCGGCCATCGGTTACGATGCAATGTGACGACTCCGTCGTCAAGACGTTATCCAGACAACATTAACGTCATATTACAGGGCAAACGCATCAAAATTGCACTGCAACTGCGGCCATCGGTTACGATGCAATGGATGGTGTGTCAAAATGCGCTTTGGTAGAGTACAATGCAAAAACAAGAGCAGGTAGGGACGATACTCCTGTATCGTCCGTAGTGTTTTTAGTACGCTTATATTCAAGTAATTGCGCAATGTACTACGCTCGTTCCGAGCGTGCAGACGACACGGGAGTGTCGTCCCTACCTCAACTTGATTTCGCATTTTGACACACCCTCAAGACGCTATCCAGGCAACATTAACGTCAGATTACATGGCAAACGCATCAAAATTGCACTGCAACTGCGGCCATCGGTTACGATGCAATGTGACGACTCCGTCGTCAAGACGCTATCCAGGCAACATTAACGTCAGATTACAGGGCAAACGTATCAGAATTGCACCGCAACTGCGGCGAACATAACAAGGGGCGACTCGCTGTGAGCCGCCCCTTGCCGGGTTATTTAGAATTTAATCTTGTTCAGATATTATTCTTGAGTGCTATCCCACCATACGGGAATTGTCCAAACGTCATCTGCTTGGTTCCAAGCTGCAGGCTTGCCTTCTGAATCGACTAATACTGCACCAGGAACTTGTGAACCGATAGCTTGCAGGTTCTTGCTGTTGTAGTTGAGCTCGTGTGAGCACTGACGCCAGCGACGGAACTGCTTGCCGTCGGGAACAGCCTTCATAGCATCTGCGCTAAGCTTGTGAGCCTCGGGTACGAAGAAGCCGGGGAATACAGCGGGGTTGTAGTCGTAGCGACGATAGTCGTTCCAAACCTCCATTGAGAACATCAAAGCGATGTGCTTCTGGATGAAGATCTTACCAAGTGTGAGGTCGGCCATTGTACCAATACCATTGTTGACATAGTTGTCAATCTCTTCTTTAGTAAAGGGAACAAATGAGGGGCAGTTTGCAAGATTGTTATCCTCAGCAACCCAGCTTGTGAGACGCTCGTTCATGAGTTCCAAGCTTGCGCGAACACCTTCCTGGTAAGCTTCGAATGCACCCTTAGGATCGTTCTGGTTGAAGAGAACCTCAGCCTTGATGAAGCAAGCCTCGGGATATACACCCAGGTAAACGGGAGAAGAAACGCGAGTGAAGAATGTACCTGACTCGGTAGAAGCGTCTGTACCGCCACGGCGATACAGGATATCTACGTTGCCGAAGTATTCCTTACAAGAGCTTGTCTGCTCTACGAAGAGAGTATCGTTCAAGCGATCCTCGTTCTGAGTGTCAATGTAGAACCACTTTTGAGCGTTCCAAGAAGCGCGGATGGGACCGCCTGCCTGGGGAACATTGCTCATGTCAACACCCTTAGAACGACGCCACTTGCCTTCAAACTTAACATCGCTGGGAGTGTCGGCGCTCTTAGCAGAAACTGCCCAGGGGAGAATCTTAGCAGCGCGGGGGTCCTCGATGCCTGCACCGTTGAAGTTAGTGAGGTGCTCCTCAAGACGCTTAGTCACGAAGTAACCAGCGTTCATACCGCAAACTGAGAAGAGACCGTTGTATTCGATGGGTTCAGCCCAACCGAGCACGTCATAGTCGCCGTTAGCGTCGATACAGTGAGCGATAGTGTTGTCAGAGTTTTGCTTCTGAGCATGTTCAAGACAACGAAGAATCTCTTGAGCATCATACTTGCCATCAGTGTACTTGCCAGGACCCTTCTTGTTGAGGTGGTTGAGCCAGCGAGCCTTCAACAGATAAGCAAACTTAATCCACTTCTCAAGGTCACCATTGTTCCAAGAGTCGTTATCAGCGAGTGTGGGAAGATCAGCGGCCTGTGTGCGACCTTGTTCGAGCAACTTGATAGCCTCGTCGATGTCGGCGATACAGCCCATGAAGATAGTCTTACCGTTGTCATACTCGGGAAGAGCGGGCTCAGCAGCAGCCTGAGTGTAAGGCATCTCACCATAAAGGTCGGTCATGAGCATCATACCGTAAGCCTTGAGGAGCTTTGCAGCACCTGCATACTGGTAGTTACCTGCGTCACTTGCCTTCTTGAACATGTCGGGCACGTTAGCATAAGCGCCTACGAACCACCACTGGTAGGGGGTTGTACACAGTGAGTTTGTGGGATAGTGGATTGAAACATTGTAGTAAGTGCTACCATTAGTTGAAGTCCAGTCACCACAAGCGAAACTGTTACGCCAACCAGCGAATACTTGAGCATCGCGAGTATAGAACTGAATGTGTGCAAGGCGCTGGTTGTAGAGCGCAGCTGCATCTGACGGGCTATCGGGGTCAACGTTGATGTCAAGCCAGTCGTTGCATGATGTAAGGGCTAACGAAGCGAGACCTACACCGCACAATATCATTGATTTGAAAAATTTCATATTTGTATATTTTTTTATTTGTGGTTTGAATTAAATAAATCTCACTATTGTGATGGTTTATTAGAATGTCAAGTTAACACCAAATGCGAAGCTTGAAGTAGCGGGGATACCACAGTAGTCGAAACCAACTGAAGAAGAACCACCACGACCAGCACCAGAAGCAGCAACCTCGGGATCACCATCATAGTTAGTGAACAGGAGCAGGTTGGTTGCGCTAGCTGTTACAGAAGCACGCTTGAGGACCTTAGTCTTAGCAAGGAGTTCCTTGGGCAGTTCGTAGCTCAAAGAAATAGAGCGCAGACGCAGGCTGTTAACCTTAGTAATCCAGTTGCGAGTCTCATAGTTGTAAGCACCCTGATAGTAATTCTGAACAATGTTGTAACCACTGATCTGCTTGCCATTGAACTCGTAAGTCTTGTCGTAGCTGGGCTCCCAAGTGAAAGTCTTGTCTTCATAGATGGGCTTCTTGTCAGCATCTGTGCCAGTTTGAACAACACCGCTGATCACGAGAGGCTCGTTACGGAAGTCGCCAGAGAACTTGCTAACACCGCTCATTGTCATCGCATACTTGGTTCCGTTGAATACATCGCCACCTACGCGGAACTCCCACAGCATGTTGAATGTGAAGTTCTTGTAAGTAAGAGTGTTGTTCCAACCACCGCTGAACTTAGCCTCACGGTTACCAACCTGGATTGTAGTGTTGTCGGTAGTGGGGAAGCCGTTCTTGTCAAGGATGAGCTTGCCGTCTTCAGTGCGAGCCCACTTTGTACCAGAGATAGCCATGAAGTTACCGCCAGAGATAGAGCAAGCCTTAGCACCAGCATACTGAACGTCGGTTACATACATGAACTCCATACCCTCGGGCAGACCGTCCATTGTACCACGGTTACCAGCTACGTTGATACCAGTCTCCCATGTGAAGTCCTTGGTCTGGACGGGAGTACCGCTGAGTGAGAACTCAAGACCCTTGTTGTAAACGTTACCTGCGTTGATTGAGCAGAAGATGTAACCAGTTGACTGAGGACCACGGGGGCTCAAGATCTGGTTGTAAGAGTCGTTGGTGTAGTAAGCAGCGTCAAACTTGATGCGGTTCTGGAGGAAGCGCAATTCGAGACCAATCTCAGTAGATTTAGTCATCTCAGGCTTGATGTAGGGGTTACCACGAGTCCAGCTGTTACCTACTGACACGTTGCCGCCGAGGTAAGAGTGAACATCCCACAGATAAGTGTTGGTCTCGTAGGGGCTTGTGTCCTTACCTACCTTAGCCCAAGATGCGCGAATCTTACCAAATGACAGCCATTCGGGCTTAGCCTCACCCATGAGCTCGGTGAATGCGATAGCACCACTCACGCTGGGATAGAAGTAAGAACGGTTCTCGATGGGAAGTGTTGAAGACCAGTCGTTACGGCCTGTAACTGTCAAGAAGATAGCGTTGCGCCAGTCAACACGGAATTCACCGAATGCGGCAACGAGGCGCTTGCGTGAACTGCTGTGTGCAAAGTTCTTGTTATCCTTTGATGTGTTGTCATAAGAGAAGAACTCGGGAACAGCAAAGTTGAATGCCATCTTATAGTCACGAGTAGTGCTGGTGTAGTCGGTAGAAGTACCGAGCATCAAGTTAACGTTGAAGTCACCAAACTGCTTGTTGAAGTTGGTCATCAAGTTAGTGGTGAGGTAACGATACTTCATAACGTTGTCACTCATCATACCATTCTGCCAAGCACGCTTGATAACGCCGTTAGGAGCGATGCGGTTGTGGTTCTCCTGTGTATAGCTATCAACACCCATGCGGTAGTTAACCCACCACCAGTCGGTGATATCAGCCTTAACATTGAAGTTGCCAGTGAAGCGCTCGGTCTGGTCGGTCATGCTGTTCTTGTTGATAATCCAGTAGGGGTTATCACGCTCTTCCCAAGGTTGCAGACGGTCGCCAAACATGCGATAACGTGAGCCATCCTCGTTGAGCCAGTGAGTCATGTCATCGGTGGGTGACCAGTTATCTACTGCGTAGAGAGCACCGGTACCTTCTGAACCATAGAGACCACCGCTGGTGAGGGTGCGTGATGTACGTGAGTCACTGTAAGCAGCATTAGCGCCGAAAGTGAATATCTTATACTTCTGCTCACCGTTGAAACGGAATGTAGTCTTCTTGTAACCTGTGTTGGGAACAACACCTGTCTGATCAAAGAATGAACCAGAGAGGAAGAAGTTGCTATTCTCGGTACCACCCGATACGCTCAGGTTGGTATCCCAAATACCGCCATTCTGATAGAAGTTGCCGATATTGTCATACACGGGCTGGTTAGTGATGCGATCACCCCAAGAGTTGTAAGAGTAATCGTTGAAGACAGTTCTTTGGAACTTGCCCTCGCCGTCATAGATGTCCTCCATGAAACCGCGGCGGAATTCCTTCTGAGTCTTGGGAAGGGTCTTGCACCAAGAGGTGATGTACTTAGCATTGAGGTTAACCTCAACTGAACCCGATTTACCCTTCTTGGTAGTGATGATAACAACACCATTGGCAGCGCGTGAACCGTAAAGAGCGGCAGCAGCAGGACCCTTGAGCACTGACATGTTCTCGATGTCCTCGGGGTTGATATCCATTACACGGTTAGATGATGTGGTTGAAGTAGAACCAGAACCATCAAAACCTGTATTACCAATAATTGAAGAAGAGTTGTCATAGATGATACCATCTACAACGAAGAGAGGCTGGTTGTCCTTGCCCTCGCTGGCAGTAGTACCACCACGCAAGATGATCTGAGCACCAGCACCCGCAGCACCCGAAGACTGAGTCACGTTAACACCGGCAATCTTACCCGAGAGTGAGTTGATGGCGTTAGCGGTCTTGTTCTTCATGAGCTCTTCGGCCTTGAGGTCATCAACGGCGTAACCAAGAGACTTGCGGTCTTTCTTGATACCGAGCGCAGTTACCACAACGTCGTCGAGAACGTTGGATCCGTCACTCAGGGTCACGTCCATAGTAGCACCAGTGACCTTAACCTCCATGGGCTTAGAGCCGATGTAAGAAATCACGAGAGTGCTTCCTGCGGGAGCGTTGATACTGTAACGACCGTCAACATCAGTAGCAGTACCACGGCTGGTACCCTTTACCATAACGGTAGCACCGATGAGAGGCTCACCATTGGCGTCTTTTACGACACCTGACACTTTGTTATTCTGCGCAACAGCGGTAAAGCCCACATTGCTCTGGCTTGACACCAGACCAGCGGGAGCACCACATGCAATAGCTAGCGCAGCTAACAGTACACATTGTTTTTTCATACGCACAATTTTGTGAGTTAGTTTATAAAAATTGGTAGTTTGTCTCTATAATAGTCAGTTGTTTAATAAGCTCAACACGCGCCAAGACATAGTCCGGCACATAATTGAATATGCAAAATTGGTTAAAAATTTTTAGTTGTGCAAGTATTTTTTACATTTTTTTCGGTTTTATGTTTTAAAACACATATTTAAAATTTCACGCACGCACACATTTTTATATATATCACCCGCATCCGGCTGCACTAACACGCCGGTTCCACCCCGTTGCCCATGTAACATTTATTTACAATAACTATTTCCTTAATTCCGCAGCACTTTTGTTAACAATTTTTATAATATCCTGAGCAACAAAAAGTTGCCCAGGATTTGGTCATGTCGGTGATTTCACTTAATTTAGTGCGGCAAATAAAACCAAACGAACCACCAACACGACATCG
>NZ_JAZLLZ010000133.1:0-3497 GCF_045598405.1 Sodaliphilus sp. | reverse complement strand
TCGTAAGAGCTCATATACGATGCTTTGACCATCCGAAATGGAAAATCTTGCATCACCCCAAATTAACCTGCCGACTCGGGATTGACTCTCGATGAAGCAGAAATGTCTAACTTGAATGCTACTTTTTGTAGCGGAATCATTCCATTAAAATTTTAGTGAAACATGATAGTGCAAATCTACTCACTCCCAACGACTCGGCAAAAGACAAAGAAAGCCCCGGAGCAATCGCCCCAGGGCTGTAATCTGCGAAAAAAGCCACCCTTAATAGAGGTGGCGAGCTTTTGTCTTTTTCTTTTAAGGAGGCTTTACTTATTATACTTGCTCTTGCCGTGACAATTTTTGAAATCCTTCCCGCTTCCGCAAGCACATTTATCTTGTTTGTAGTTATTACGGACGTGGTTTTCATGAACTTTTAGGCACCGATTAAATTCTGATATTTCTTGAACATAATCAATGCACTCTATTGATGGTGTACGGAAAGTCATCACCGTATTCCCTTCAAAAGTGGATATCGAAAAATCCCCTTTGCTGATAAGATCCATCCCTATCAACATGCCAGTATCGTTGGATTCCGATAACTCTTCACACTCTGTCACGAGTGTTTGCAATGTGATGTTTTGGTTATTTAATGTAATATGCACAAGATATACATTAACTTCCTTCTCTCCATGAACCCCTCTCACTTTAGTTCGAGAAACAACAGGCAATCCTAGTTGTAATGCAATACTTTTAGTGACAACACAATTAGTTGCTCCTGTATCCCAGATAGCCAATGTGTTGATTTCTGCTTTGCTAAAAGTGTTCTGAATTTTAACCGGGGTTTTTATGACATCTTTTATCCCTCCGGGACTATGAGTAAGCGCGTAAACAATCATTAGGAAAAAACTACTCTAGTATGAAATGTTTGTGTATAGGCATCATCTCCTTCAGTACACTCCTGTATCAAGAACGTACCAGGTTCTAGCCCCTGCGCCATTGCTTGACTAAGAGCTTCATCAAATGATTCTGCAGCAGAGACCACAGCTTCACCGCTAATAACAACAAATTTATTAGGATGGTCTCTGAAAATCTCATCATGATGAGATACAAAGTATTTAAACTCTTTTTCCAACATAAGTTTATTTTAAAAACAAAAGCAAGCGTTTAATATTAAGTGCAAAGTTAGTTAGTTAGTTTGTTATAAACAAAAAAATAGGTCGTATAAATACAAAATAGCAAGTATATTTAACATTTAAATTCTTTTCCTATGTTGCACATGCTAACAGAATGTTATTTCAAAGTAAAAGGCGGCTACCCTCGCGGGCGGCCGCCTTTAGGAAATTATGCAAAAAAAATGTCAAAAACTGTTCGGTGGTGTGTTATCCCTGGCGCATTGCCCAGCCGTGTCGGCCGTTGGAGAGGAACACGAGGCGGAAGCCTCGGTCGAGCATTACCTCGGCGATGTCATTGGGGTTGAGTTCCACCATGTCGTCGAGGTCGCGCAGTATGGCGTCGGTGGTGCGCAGCGAGCGGTTGTCGTCGTCGGGCTCGTAGTTGGCGAGGTAAGCGTCGAGGGCTGCCGTTGCGAGTCGGCCGGTGGCCATGGCGTTGATTGCCTGGCCGGTGTTGTTGTCTTCGCTGCTCATGCCTCACCTCCTTCCTTGCATTCGTTGACCATCTCGATGAACGACTGTATGGCTTCGGCGATGATGGGCAGGTCGTCGATGTTGTCGAGCCACAGCCCGGTGGCGAGTGTGCTTGTGCTGATGTGTTCCACTTCTATCTCCACCGCCGGGGTGGCGTCGATGGCGTCGGGCTCGGTGATGCGTGTGATGATTACTCGCAGGTTGTCTTTCTCGAGGCGGGTGCTAAGTCGGTTGGGGATCATGCTTCACCTCCTTCCTGCGATTGCTGGGCGAGGTGCATGAGCTGGTTCAACTCGGTGCGGTTGGCGGCAATCTGCTCGTTATAGCGGCGTGCGGCATCGAGGCGCTCTTCGCGGTACTTGATGGCGATCTGCTGCTGGCGCTGGTGGTAGTATGCCTTGAGGCGGTTCATGCGGGTGGTGAGGTCGGCACGCTGCTGTGCAAAGCGGGTCTCGATCTGATGCAGTTCACAGCGGTAGTCCTCGTGCAGCGCTGTGTTGTGGGCGTGGATCTGCGTGATGGTTCTCATGACTCACCTCCTTCCTCTTCGACGAATTTGCCGAAATCCTTGAAGATAACTGCCATGAACTGCAGGGCGAACGCCATCACCACGGCGCAGCAGCGCACCGGGTGGATGGGCGATGCCTCGTGGTAGAGCAGCGCGGCAAGGGCCACGACGCCCAGCACGGCGGTGAGCACGGGGCTGGTTAGACACTGGGCTGCTTTCTCGGCAAGCAGGCGAGCCGGCAACTTGGTTGCACTCGGGGTCTGGAATGTAATTGCTTCCATGTTTTTTGGTGTTTAGCGTTATGGGCAGAAAAACGGCTGCCGTTATCCCGTCGCTAAACACCGATAGAGTTACCCCGAAGAGCAAAAGTATCATGGATAAGGCAGCCGTGTATCAGTCACTGGCTGTGGCGGGCATAAAAAAAGCCCACCGCTTTATGTCGTGAGCAATTACCGTTGCCCCGCGGGATGAGAACCCTCATCACTTGTTTGACGGGAGCAAAGTTACGGCAAATTTTTGAATTGAGCAAATTTTGCGGGGAGAAAAACAAACCTCGCCTGCCCCGCTTGACTATTCATAGAAAAAAATCGAATTTTGCTTATGAATATAAATCGCAAAAAACTTAACAATTTCCTAACCCAACTTTGACCCCTTGAAAATTTTTTTAATGAATTTTCGGGGGTGTTTGGCGGCTAAATCGCTGGTTTTCAATAGCGGCATTCCCGAAAATCAAATTGTAGTACACAGGAATGTCGCCGGAATGTTGTATCTTTGCACCCGCTATGCACTTCATGTCTCAACCAAGATACAATCCGAAGACTCAGCACGATGACTGGTACTACCGCATCAAGGAGTCGTTCCGCGACCTGACAGGCCGCGTGCGCAGCCGTATCATGCTGAACGTGGGGTTCATCGAGGAGCCGCACCGCCCGGAGGACATCCGCGACATCGGCAAGTGCCTCACCTACATGCATGAGCACCAGGGGCAGGCCGACTTGTTCGGCAGCCCGCTGTCGCGCTACAATGACTTCGTGCAACGCAAGGCGCGTGAGTTCTGGCAGGAGATGGTGAACAACGGCAGCGTCGATGCCGTGAAGGCCACAATGGAGTCCTCGCGCGAGAAGGCGAGGCAGCTCATGGACACGAATACGGTCAAGCACACCGATGCACGCGAGATTGGAGCCGAATGGGTATGCCTCCAGGCTATCCGCGAACTGGAGATAGACAAATTCCTCCAGCGGGAGGGTTGGACTGAGATACAGATAAACACCGCCCTTGCCCATCTCATCACGCGCACCGTCTATGCCCCCTCCGAGCTTAAGTCGCTGAGCATCATGGATGAGAATTCCGCTGTGTGCGAACTC
>NZ_JAZLLZ010000132.1:0-21954 GCF_045598405.1 Sodaliphilus sp. | reverse complement strand
GCGGAGTCTCTCAACTCAAAAATGAAGGGATTCCGCTCTGAGCTAAGAGGCGTGCGTGACTTACCCTTCTATCTCTACCGTTGCACTCTGATATTTGGGTAATCAGTGCTGTGGATTGCCACGGAAAATATCTACTGAGCCTATATTTTATTATGATTTTTATGCTTATTTTCAGTGTATTTCAAGCGCAGCGCCACCGCCTAAATACGACCTAAGAGAAAAGGCGCTTCGCTTGAAATCAACTAAAAATTAACAAAAAATTATTCTTCGTCAACATCTGTAACTATTCAGCAATGAAACTCCCCGCGCAGATCTCACTGAACTCACTGATTTTTTTCGTTGAAAATTATTGTTGTCCGGTAAAAAAAAGAAAATTTTTTTATTATGATTTTTATGCTTCGCTTAGATAATAGCTTGCTCTGCAAGCAAAATTGAATTACCTCATAGATAGTGTATTATCATTTTGAGGACAGAGTCCTCCATTTTAAGGGAGGTTCGCTGGTCGCGGCACGGGCTTTGCCCACTTTCCGCTGCTCACTCCCTTGAGCACGGTTTTGGGCGTGAGCCATATAAACTAAAAAAATCATTTTCTTTTTTTTCTATAGCAAGCCCCGGTTATACCAAAGTGTTGTAACTGACAGTGTTTGGATAAGTTAGTACAACTCTCGAAACTTTAACCGGACAGCAATATATTTTTCTCTCTGTGGTCTCTGTGGGAGAGGGATAGAGTGTGGGTTCAGGCGAGGTCTTCGCGTTGTTGTCATGACGGACATGTGTTTCTGCAACAATTTTGCAACAAATTTCATGTGCATTGCTTGAAAAATATGTGCTTTTTCTTGCATTTTAGCGAGATTTTTGGGAAATTTGCATGTTGAATCACTTGCATGCGATGCGTGTTGCGTGGTTTCGTGCTGCTGGAATTTATTTAATAACTAATTAATTATACAAAAACGACATTATGGGTTTCGTAAAAGAATTTAAGGAGTTTGCCGTTAAGGGCAACGTAATGGACATGGCTGTCGGTGTTATCATCGGCGGTGCATTCGGTAAGATCGTGACTTCACTCGTGGGCGATATCATCATGCCTCTCGTGGGCAAGCTCACTGGCGGTGTTGATTTCACTAATATGTTCATCAACCTGGGTGAGGGTAGCTTCAAGACTCTCGCCGAGGCACAGGAGGCTGGCGCTGCGGTGTTTGCTTATGGCGCTTTCATCCAGAACATCATTGACTTCCTCATCATCGCGCTGTGCATCTTCTTCATGGTTAAGGGTATCAACAAGCTCAACAAGAAGAAAGAAGAGGCTCCCGCTCCTGCTCCCGAACCCAGCAACGAGGAGAAGTTGCTCACCGAGATTCGCGACTTGCTCAAGAAGCAGTAAAGCTATGTAACTATTCAGCAATTTCGGGTAATATCTTCGTGCAGATTCCAAAAAGTTATTGCTGAATAGTAACGCTTAAGAAGTAGTAAAAAAAAGCGACACAACTCCACGTGTGGGGTTGTGCCGCTTTTTTTAGGTTGTTGCTCGCGGATTTTTTCTCTCTGCGTCTCGGTGGGAGATGTCGTGAGAGAATAGTTTCCGCAATCAGGATTTAGTCGGTGCACTTAGCCATAACAAACTCGCGGTTGAGGCGAGTGATGTTGCTGAGCTTGATGTTCTTGGGGCACTCGGCAGCGCAAGCACCGGTGTTGGTGCAGTTACCGAAACCGAGTTCGTCCATCTTGCTGAGCATAGCCTTCACGCGCTTCTTTGCCTCGGCGCGTCCCTGGGGCAGGAGAGCGAACTGGCTCACCTTGGCCGAAACGAAGAGCATAGCCGAGCCGTTCTTGCAGGCAGCAACACAAGCGCCGCAGCCGATGCAAGATGCGCTGTCCATGGCCTCGTCGGCAGCAACCTTGCTGATGGGGAGTGCGTTAGCATCCTGGGCGCCGCCGCAGTTGAAGCTAACGTAACCGCCAGCCTGCTGAATCTTGTCGAAGGCGTTGCGATCTACCATGAGGTCCTTGATCACGGGGAATGCAGCGCTGCGCCAGGGCTCAACTGTGATGGTCTCGCCGTTGTGGAAGCGACGCATGTAGAGCTGGCAAGTGGTAGCGCCGGTAGCGGGGCCGTGGGGATGTCCGTTCACATAGAGTGAGCACATACCGCAGATGCCCTCGCGGCAGTCGTGGTCAAATACGATGGGTTCCTCGCCCTTCTCGATGAGCTGCTCATTGAGGATGTCGAGCATCTCGAGGAACGATGTGTCAGTGGGGATGTCCTGCATGTCGTAAGTCACAAATTGACCTTTCTCCTTGGGACCTGCCTGACGCCAAACTTTGAGTTTGAAGCTTATATTAGTATCCATTATAATCTAGGTGTTACAAAAGTTAATATTATGACTTGTAGTTACGGGTTTGAACCTTGATTGCCTCATATTCGAGTTTCTCCTTGAGCAATGAGGGAGCAACATTGTCGCTGCCTTCATACTTCCAGCAAGAAACGTAGAAGTAGTTCTGGTCGTCGCGTTTAGCCTCGCCCTCTTCGGTCTGGTGCTCCTCGCGGAAGTGACCACCGCAGCTCTCTTCACGAGTGAGTGCATCGTGTGCGATGAGCTCGCCCATGGTGATGAAGTCGCGCAGGCGGAATGCCTTGTCGAGCTCGACGTTCATGCCTTCTTGAGTGCCGGGGATGAACAGGTTGGTTTCAAATTCCTTGCGTATGTCCTTGATCTTGGCGAGTGCAGCCTCAAGGCTCTCCTTGGTGCGTGCCATGCCCACGTAGTCCCACATCACGTTGCCAAGCTCCTTGTGGATGCTGTCAACAGAGCGCTTGCCCTGGATAGCCATGAGGTTGTCGAGGTTGGCCTGTACCTTCTTCTCGGCCTCGTCAAACTCGGGAGTGTCGGTTGAGAAGTGGGGAACGGTGATCTGGTCGCTGAGGTAGTTCTGGATGGTGTAGGGGAGAACGAAGTAACCGTCGGCGAGACCCTGCATGAGGGCTGATGCACCGAGGCGGTTAGCGCCGTGGTCGCTGAAGTTACACTCACCGATAGCGAACAGACCCTTAACGCTGGTCTGGAGCTCGTAGTCAACCCAGATACCGCCCATTGTGTAGTGGATAGCGGGGTAGATCATCATGGGGTTGTAGTAGTCAACGCCGTTGATGTTCTTGGCGAACTCGCCGGGGTTAACGTCGGTGATTTCCTCATACATGTCGAAGAGGTTGCCGTAGCGCTGGCGCACAACGTCGATGCCCAGGCGGCCGATAGCCTCGCTGAAATCGAGGAACACGGCCTTGCCGGTGTTGTTCACGCCGAAGCCCTTGTCGCAACGCTCCTTGGCAGCACGTGAAGCCACGTCGCGGGGAACGAGGTTACCGAAGGCGGGATAACGGCGCTCCAAGTAGTAGTCGCGATCTTCCTCGGGGATGTCGCTACCCTTGATTTCACCAGCCTGAAGTTTCTTGGCGTCTTCGAGTTTCTTGGGAACCCAGATGCGGCCGTCGTTACGCAGTGACTCTGACATGAGAGTGAGCTTTGACTGCTTGTCGCCGTGCACGGGGATACAAGTGGGGTGGATCTGAACGTAAGCGGGGTTAGCGAAGAATGCGCCCTTGCGGTAGCAAGCCATAGCAGCCGATACGTTGCAGCCCATAGCGTTAGTTGACAGGAAGTAAGTGTTGCCATAACCGCCGGTAGCGATAACGACAGCGTGAGCAGCGAAGCGCTCGAGCTTGCCTGTGACGAGGTTCTTGGCGATGATACCGCGAGCACGGCCGTCGATGATAACCACGTCGTGCATCTCATAGCGGTTGAAGCTCTTCACCTTGCCTGCCTCGATCTGGCGGTTGAGTGAAGAGTAAGCGCCGAGCAGGAGCTGCTGGCCGGTCTGACCCTTGGCATAGAATGTACGGCTCACCTGAGCACCACCGAATGAACGGTTGGCGAGGAGACCGCCATACTCGCGGGCGAAAGGAACGCCCTGTGCCACGCACTGGTCGATGATATTGTTAGACACCTCGGCAAGACGATAAACGTTGGCCTCGCGAGCGCGGTAGTCACCACCCTTCACGGTGTCGTAGAACAAGCGGTAAACCGAGTCGCCGTCGTTCTGATAGTTTTTAGCAGCATTGATACCACCCTGGGCAGCGATAGAGTGAGCGCGGCGGGGTGAGTCCTGGATGCAGAAGTTGAGCACGTTGAAGCCCATCTCGCCCAGTGTTGATGCAGCCGATGCACCAGCAAGGCCTGTACCCACGACGATGATGTCGAGGCGGCGCTTGTTGGCGGGGTTCACGAGTTTTTGGTGAGCCTTATAGTTGGTCCACTTTTCAGCAACGGGACCCTCTGGGATCTTAGAGTCGGCTGCCGGCATGAAAATATCTTTGTTTTCCATTTTAATTCAGTTTAAATGATTATACACTCAGCAATCTCATCAGAATGCAAAGAACCAAGTGAAGTAGATAGCCTCAACAGCGAAAAGGCCCATCACAACGGTTGACCACACGAAACCGATGCACTTGAAGCGGCAAATCCACTTCTCGTTGGCAGTACCGAGGCTCTGGAAAGCGCTCCAGAAACCGTGTGTGAGGTGGAACCACAGAGCCACGAAGCACACGAGGTAAACGGGAAGAACCCATACCTGTCCGAACACAGCCTCGAGAGCAGCCTTGCCAGCGAGGGGATGATCGCCCATCATCTCGGGGAGCTGCATCTTAGCCCAGAAGTGATACAAGTGGAGCACGAAGAAGCAGAAAACGATGATGCCGAGCACCAGCATGTTCTGCGAAGCCCACTCTACGTTCTTGGGGCGTTTGGCTACTGCATAAGCGTCGCCACCGCGAGCTTTCTTGTTCTGCATTGAGAGCCAGAAAGCATAAATGATGTGAAGCACTGCGCCGCCAGCGATTGCCGCTGTGCCCAGGAGTGCATACCAGTTAGCGCCGAGGAACTCGCACACCTTCTCATAAGCCTCGAAGCTGATGAGGGCTACGGCGTTCATCACCGCGTGGAATGTAACGAAAAGAATGAGGAAAAGACCGGTAAGGCTCATCACAACTTTTCGTCCTACAGATGAATTAATTAACCACATAGTAGTTTTTGTAAAAAAGTTATTAATTTAGTTATTATTTAATTGTTTTATTTTCAATAGTTTATCGCGGTTTTGCAAAAAACAGGACACAAAACCGCATTTTATTTTGCAAAATTACCAAATTCCGATGTTACTTGCAAACTAATTACGGAAAAAATTCAAGAATAAATAAACGAAAGGCAATCTCCCGCAGAGGCACGGAGGACACAGTGGTTTTTTACTGGGGACACAAAGATTTTTTACTGAAAGAAATTATCCAAAATTAATAGAAATTATTTTCAGGTGGGTTCTATGTAACTATTCACCAATGGAACTCCCCGCGCGGATCTCACTGATAACACTGATTTTTTCATTGAAAATATATATAGTGGATTTTTTAGACCTCAGGGAGGTCGTAACTTTGGTTACCCGCTGGTCGCAGACCTGCGGGCTGCCGGTGGGGGTGTGAAGTGTGACAAAACGCGCGGTTGAAAACCGCTACCTTGAAACGTGCAAGGTTGCGGTCTTCAACCGCAGTATAGTGTATCGCGTTTACCCTGCCCTGCCTTCGCTTGCGCTCAGTTAGGACAGGGTTATGTGCAGAACTGCGTTCTGCGTGTCGGCTTTCAGCCTCTCATTACAAAATCATGTATGAGTGAGATCCGCGCGGGGACTCTGCAAAAAAAATCTATTGTAGTATAGTTACAACAGATTGCTCTGATTTAACTGAATAAGAAATTATTCTAATTATTTTAATTTCTTTCAGTTATTATTAAATTAGTGTTATCTGCGCGGGGATATTACCCAAAATACCATTGCTGAATAGTTACAAATCTGTGCAATCTGCGTAATCTGCGTGAGAAAAAATTCCCCGAGTTCTGCGAGTTCCCCGAGAGGCAAAAATTAGAATAATTTTCAGTAAATTTCAAGCGCAGCGCCATCACTTAAATAGGAATTAGTTGCAGATAACCTAAAAGAAAAGGTGCTCCGCTTGAAATCAACTAAAAATTATCAAAAAAATATTCTTCGTCAACATCCTCTTGTTACAAAAAGTTTTAGCAATTATGTTCCTAATGATGTTTTTTTTGTGCGGGGTTTTGTGGTTAGAGGTATTTTTTATATTTTTGTGTGACTACAATTTTTCTGTAATTATTAAACTACCTTAAAGACTTGATTATGAAGAAAATATTATCTATCATGCTGGCTGCTTTGGTTCTAGTGGCTTGCAACTCTACCGGAGAAAACAATGACGGCGAGAATGGCATGGAGCCTGGCCGAATTCTTGTGCTGTATTACTCGCAGACTGGGGCTACCGACTCGGTGGCTCGCGAGATTCAGTGCCAGCTGGATGCCGACATTGAGGAAATCCAGCTAGAGAACCCCTATAATGGCACCTACGACGAGACCATAGAGCGCTGCAAGAAGGAGATGGAAACAGGAGAGGTTCCCGCCGTCAAGCCTATCAAAGCCGACCTGGGCAAGTATGACGTGATTTTCCTGGGCTATCCTGTGTGGTTCGGCACCTATGCCCGCCCCATTGCCGGGCTGGTGAAGGCTGTTGACTTCAAGGACAAAAAGGTGGTGACATTCTGCACTTTCGGCAGCGGCGGCCTTCAGTCGAGCACTGCCGACCTGGCCAAGGCTCTTCCTGGCGCCAAAGTGGTGATGGAGGGCTACGGCGTGCGCAACGCCCGCATCTCTGCTATCCACGACGAAGTGGAGCGTTTTCTCATTGAGCATGAGTTCAAGGAGGGTTATGTCACCCCATTGCCAGCTTTCATGGAGGATCATCCGGTAACCAGCGAGGAGAAGGCTATCTTTGACCAGGCATGCGGCGATTACCCGTTCCCGCTGGGCACACCTGTGGCTGTTGCAACCCGCACCACCGACACCTCGACCGACTACATGTACACCGTGAACAGCAAGGACGAAGACGGCAAGAACGTCGTGGGACAGGTATTTGTGACCGTGGGCTTTGACGAAGGGTCCAAACCAGAATTCACACAAGTGGTGAGATGATGAGAGCAAAGACAATCCTAGCAGCAATGGCTGCGCTGGCACTCGCAGGGTGCAGCAGTTACCAGAGTTATACCGACACTATCGAGGTTAACGGCCAGCGGCTGTTTTATGCGGCCGAGGGCAAAGGCAAGCCCGTGATTCTGATCCACGGCAACGGCGGCAGTCACAATGACCTTGAGACGGCACAGCGCCAGCTCGCCCAAGCGGGCTACATGGTCTATGCCCTCGACTCTCGCGGTCAGGGCGCCAACCCGCCGCTACCCGAGTATCACTACGACGACATGGCCGAGGATGTGCTGGCATTCATCAAGGCCAAGGGCATTGAGAAACCTGCCGTCTATGGCTGGAGCGATGGCGGAAACATTGCACTCTCGCTTGAAAGCCGCTACCCCGGCACTTGCTCGCTCATCGTGACCAGCGGTGCTAATATCACTGCTCAAAATGCCATTGACCCCAAAGTTTTTACCGACATCTTCGGAACTCATGAGAACACTGACAGCATGCCTCCGCTAGTGAAGATGATGTATCTCGAACCCAATCTCACGCATGCCGACATGCAGCGCATCCAGGTGCCAGTGCTGGTGTGTGCTGGCGAGCATGACCTCATTCTGCCCGAGCACACTCGTCTCATCGCCAAATATCTGCCTCACGGCGAGGCTCTTTTTATACCAGGCGGTGACCACGGCTCTTACATCTGGCATAACCCCAAGATGGGCGAAATTTTGATTGATTATTTCAAAAAGTGCAAGTACTGACTCCGCAGCCCCGCTTTGCACTGTACATACTCGCTTGTGCGCGATGGTGAAACATTATCCTCCTATCTCCTTTGTCTTTGGAAATTCAAGAATGTCCTTGAGCCAGTCACATAAAAATAAGGGGATGTTAAGAATGTTTCCGTTGACCTTGAGATTCTTCATGGAGAAGCGCAGTCTTAATGTCGGGGAGTACTTTTCCTGATATACCTTGAAACTTTGTCCTGAGATGTTGTCTTCTGCTTTTACTTCAACTGGGTGAATTTCAATGCCGTCTTGAATCAAAAAATCCACTTCGGCTTTATTTCCAGAGATAGTCCAGTAGTGTGGAGAGAAGAAACCTTGTGTCAATAAAGAGCTGAGCACAAAATTCTCAGCCATCGCACCCTTAAATTCTTTAAGAAGATCCCCCTTTGCAACAATCGCTTCGGGTGGAAGTTCTGCCATAGTGCGAAGTATTGCCTGGTCTAGCATATACACTTTGAACGCTGTAGTGTTTTCATAATGTTTGAGAGGTAATCTTGGTGTTTCGGTAAGATATATGCGATAAACCATTCCAGAGAGTACTAGCCAGTCAAGAGCCGATTCGTACTCTCGAGCTCTTGCTCCTTCTCTTACAACCCTGAAAATAAATTTCTTGTTTTCACGAGATAACTGAGAGGGTATGCTTCTCCATATTTCCCTGATGCGAGGAATGTCTTTTGCTTCGACATGCTTGGTAAAATCATATTCATATGACTTACGTAGTTCTGTTAGGTCGTTTTCAATCTTTGCTATTCCTGCGCCGTCAAGCATGTCACTGCAAGGCTTTGGTAGTCCTCCACAAATTTGGAATCGCCGGAATTGCTCGGAGAGTTTGTTGAAGAGAATTTCTGGAAGCGGTTCCAATTCGGTCATTCGTGATTCTGCTTGCTGCATAAGAGTGGCATCGCTCATACGAAGGTATTCGCGGAATGTAACAGGGTACATTTCCAGAAAACTGACTTTGCCTACAGGAAATGTCTCATTGTGATAATTGTTATCTCTATCTGTGTTATTTCTTGTCCTTTTTTGGTTTACAGCAACACCGAGTAGTGATCCAGCTGCAATAATATGATATTCAGGAGCATCTTCCTTGAAGTATTTAAGCGAGTTTAGTGCTGCCTTGCATTCTTGTATTTCATCGAAGAAGATAAGAGTATCCTCTTTAAGTAGTGGCACGTCGGTATAAAGTTCCAGTTCTCCTAGAATTCTTTTTGCATCTTTCGTCTTTTCAAAGATGTGTTTCAGTTCTTCTTGTTTGTCAAAGTTGAAGATTGCAGTGTGTTTGTACATGGTGCGTCCGAACTCGGCTACAGTCCAAGATTTACCTATCTGTCTTGCACCCTGAATTATAAGCGGAGAACGATCCGGTTCGTTTTTCCATGCTTCTAACTTTGTGAGGATTTCTCGTTTTACTATCATGATGATTTGTTTTTATTATGGCACAAAGATAGTTGAAATTTTTTGTAAATTCACAATTTAGGTCCGAAAAATGTGACAAATATCACATAATTGCCACCTGATGTGTGAAAAATGCGGCCTTGGACAGGAAAACATTTGTGACCTTGTTTGCCTGTTCTCCATTGCTAGGTCGAGCTGACGGCAGCTGGAACAGCTAGAAATTGCCATTACACGATGGCTTTGATTTTCTTGGGAGATCCTACTAGCCAGAGTATGTCGCCTGGGGCGAAAACAATGTCGGGAGTGGGAGATAGGTATTGCGTGTCGCCGTCGTTGCCGGTGCGTTCCACCGCCACAAGCAGTGCGTTGTGGTCTTCACGCAACCTTGCCCGGCGCAGGCTTTTGCCCACGAGCGACGAAGTCTGCGACAAGACGTAGCTGGCAAAGCGTGACTCGCTGGTGCCAGTGGGCACTTTCTCTTCCTCGGCCTCGACGATGGGCAGCATGTGCTCGATATGCTCCTCGGTGCCTATCACTCCCAGCGTGTCGCCAGGGAACACACGCATGTCGCCCTTGGGCACAGGGTACTGCGCTCCGCCACGCTCGATGCTCACCACGTTGACTCCATACTTGCGCCTCAGGTCGGCCTCACGCAGCGTGTCGCCGGCAAACGGGCATTTGTGCCCCACCGTGATGTATGCTATGTGAAGGTCGCTCACCAGCGTGTGCCCATGCCCCGTGCGTCGGTTCTCGCGCTCGTTCACGTTGCCTATGAAGTTTTTTTCGATGATAGAGACACGCTTTTTCAAGACGGGCGTGAGCAGCAGCAGGATCACTAATGCGATTGCCACCGATGCCACAAGGGCCACCTGGCTGGGATACACGCCCTTGAGGATGACGAGAATGAAAATGGTGTTGACGAGGATGCTGAACGAGCTCATCACCACGAGCGGCACATAAGATACCTTGCCCGAGAGCGCCAGCAGCCGCTCGCGCTCCTCGCTCTTGATGCCTGGCGCCATGATGCCGTAGAGGAACGGGATGACAAAGACGAATGTGATCACCGCCCACAAGAACTCGTCGAAGAACTCGTGTACGTTATCGTCGATCACTGGCCACAGATACTCGCCGCTGATCATAATAATGGCAAACGTCATCACAGAGTAGAGCAGCAGCCTGATGAAATATCGTTTAGCCACGTTGCGCCATATCTCGCGCGACTCTGGCATCTCGGCTGTGCGCGCTGTCTTGCTATATCCGTTCAGTGCACGGTTCCAGTTGCGAGGCAAGAGTCGTTTGATTCTTTCATAGGCAGGGTCGGCTCTCTTGATGAAGAACGGCGTGGTGAAGGTGGTGATCACCGAGACAGCCACGATGATGGGGTAGGTGGACGCATTGAGCACTCCCAGCGATGTTCCCAGCGACGCGATGATAAACGAGAATTCGCCTATCTGCGTGAGCGCGAAACCGCTCTGCACGGCATTCTTGAGTGGCTGGCCTGTGGCAAGCATGCCGAAGGTGCCGAATGTGATCATGCCCACAACCACTACCGCTGCAAGCAGAGTGATGGTGCCGGCATGCTGCATTATCACGGCTGGGTCAACCATCATGCCCACCGAGATGAAGAACACAGCCCCGAAGAGGTCCTTGATGGGCGACACGAGGCGCTCGATGCGCTTGCCCTCGATGGTGCCTGCCAGGATTGACCCCATGACAAACGCGCCCAGCGCCAGCGAGAATCCCGAATGGACTGAATAGACGGCCATGAGGAAACACAGGCCCATGCTGATGATGAGCATCATCTCGTCGCTGATGAGGCGCTTGAACCGCTTGAATAGCAATGGTATGACGAAAATACCCACCACAAACCACATGGTGAGGAAGAACGACAGTTTGAGCACGCTGCCCAGCATCTGCCCGCCCTCTACGGTGCGGTTCACTGCCACGCTCGACAGCACCACCATGAGCACCACGGCAAAGAGGTCCTCGACAATGAGCACGGCAAAAATCATGGGCACAAACCTGCGCTGACGCATGTTGAGGTCGGTGAGCGCTTTGAGAATGATAGTGGTGGATGACATCGACAACATTCCTCCCAGGAACAGGCTGTCGACGAGCCCGAACCCCAGAAGTTTGCCCACGATGAAACCAAATCCTATCATGCCCAGCACGATGATACCAGCCGTGACGACTGCCGAACCACCCACATTGAGCAGTTTCTTGAAACTGAACTCCAGTCCCAGCGAGAACAGCAGCACGATGATGCCCAGCTGCGCCCAGAACTCGATGTTCTCGCCATGGGTCACGCTGGGAACCAGGGCGAAGTGCGGACTGGCTATGAAACCAGCCACGATGTAGCCCAGCACCACGGGTTGCTTGAGCCACTTGAACAGCACTGTCGTTACAGCTCCGAGCATCAAGATCAGAGCCAGGTCGCCTATCAGGCTGTTTATTGCTTCTTCGTTCATAGTTGTAAAGCTGATTTATGAATTGCGCCACAGGGATGCGATCTTGCGCTTGATTGCAATCACGTTACCTGCGGTGATGAGTGACATGATCACCGCACCTGCAAGCAGCGACATGCCGATTCCTGACCCCACGGTGCCGAACACGCTGAGCATGTCCATGTAGTAGCAGCGCGCCACGAGCATGAGCACGATGGCGAGCACCAGCACGATGCCGTTGATTGCCACTACCATGCCTATGTAGGGCTTGGACACCTCGGCAGGCGAATATCCCAGCAGGAGCAGGTCCTGGAGCTTGCGGGTGTTCTTCTGCAGCAGCAGGTAGATGCTCAACATGAGCACGAAGAACGACAGCAGGCTGATGATGATGCCCACGGTGATGACGATGCCTATGATGAGGACAAGGAAATAATTGGCCTTGCTCGACGACATCTTGTCGCCTGCCACGTCATATCGCTTTTCCTTCATGTATTCCTCGATCTTCACGTCGCCGGGGCTGTTCACCTCAAGGATGAGTCGTTGCGGCTGCTTGGCTCCATGGGTGCCGTAGCGGGCGTTGGCCCACTGCATGAACTCCTCGGGCACGATGACGGTGTTGAGGCGGTTAGAGAATCCCACGATGCGTCCCGGCAGCATCTCGCTCAGGCCGTTGCCCGTGAGGGTAAACGCTAGCGGAATCTTGCTCATCTGGCTCTCGCTTATCTTGGGGAGACCCTGCGACGAGGCGAAACCGAAGTTGTAGAGTGCCACGTAGTCACGCGAGATGATCACCGGTATCTCGGGCCGCGACGCGTCCCATTCCCACTGTGCGTCGTTGACGTCGATGAAGTCGCTGGGTATCGACTCGAAGAAGAACTGCGTGCGCATGGCACGGTCGCCGGCAAGCCCCATGGAGGCATATACCGAGAAGTCACTGCCGGTGAATCGGCCCACCTTGCGGCACCAGGGCTGTGCCTCGATGTGGGCGATCGCCTGTTCGTCAAACTCGCCGGTGTTGCCCAGCAGCGCACCGGTGCCGGTCACGTTGCGGGTGATCACGAGGTAATCTTTGCTGAGGAAACTCTCCTCGTCGTTAAACACGGGGGCCACGTCGCCATAGAACTGCACGGCGAGGATCACGATGGTGAGTCCCACAAGGTTGGCTATCGAGAACCCGATGAGTTGCGATGCACTGATGTGCTTGCGCAACAGTTTCCATATCAATTTCATAACTTCAGTTCCTTGTCAACGTTAATCATCACATTATTTCCCACCGATGTGGCAATGATGCCAGCCCCCTGGCGTCGAGCCTCGTCGGTGACTAGCTGTGCCACGATGCGGTTGTTGGTCTCGTCGAGGTGGCTCACCGGCTCGTCAAGCATGATGAAGTCGGCAGGCTGGCACAGTGTGCGCACGATGGCCACGCGCTGCTGCTGCCCTATCGATAGCCGTCCCACGGCACTATGCGCCTTCTCGGGTATGCCCAGCATCTCGAGCATTTCCATGATTTGCGCTTCGGTCTTGAAACCAGTGAGCTGGTTCTTGAGCATGATGTTCTCGAGCGTGGTGAGCTCGGGGAACAGTCGCAGTTCCTGCGGCAGATAGGCGATGCTCTCGCGACGCACTCGGCACCACTGCTCCACGGTGAGCGTGTTCACGTCGCGCCCGTCGTGCAGGAGCGATCCGCTGAAGTCGTTGCGGTAGCCATAGATGTAGCTGCACAGCGACGACTTGCCAGTGCCGCTCTCGGCAGTGATGAGGTAGTTGCGCCCGCGCTCAAACGTCACATTGCGTAGCCACACGTCGCTGCCGGTGTCTTCACGCCCAGCAAACACGGCCGGCAGCATATTGATGAGTTCTATTTTTTTCATTAATGTGTAAATTTGATTTGCAAAGTTACTGCATATTGCTGAAAAGCGAAACGAAAACGGGTACTTTTTTTCATGCATGGCGGTTGCGCTGCTATGTATGAAAGCAAAAAGGCGGCCCCGCCGTTCGAGTGTGGCAGGGCCGCTCGGGCTATTTGCGATGCCGTGCCTTGATTAGTGGCGACGGCTGGTGTTCTGGGTCACGTGGCTGCTTGCGCTATTGCCAGTGCTGGGAGTGCGGCTTGCAAGGGTTCCGTTGTGGTTACTATTGTTATTGTTGTTGCGGTTGCCGTTGTTACCATAGTTCATGTTGTTGTGGCTGTTGTTGTGATTGTTGCCATTTCCCATGTTGTTATAGTTGCCATTGTGGTTACCGTTGTTGTTATAGTTACCGTAGTGGTTCCCCTGGTTGGTAGTCACATGCCTGTTGTGATAGTAGTTTGAGTTGTTGCTGTGGTTGCCGGTGTAGCTGTGTACCACTGCGTGATTCCTGTCAAAGAACTTGTCGTAGGCATAGTGATTATAGATTCTGAAAGTCCAACTGCCGTTTACTGCTACAACGGGGTTGTAGAAATAAGTGATGCGGCGGTATTCGTTCCACTGGCTGACGGTGAGGATGTACATTAACTTTTGCTCTCGGCTATACTCGAGGTTGGTGTAACTAGAGTACACGCTGCCCAGTGCACGGAAGAAGTCATAGTTTACCTCGTAAACGTCGTCCCACTGATAACTTGAAAGCCTTAACTCATGAGCCATTTTGTCGGTCAGGAACCAGGCTTCGTTTCTCGACTGCTCTACCGACATTGCAAATGCCTGTGAGTTTGCAAAGAGGACTGCGAGCATTACTGCTAATGAAGTTCTGAAAGTTCTCATAACGCAAAATATTTAAAAGTTAATAAATTTGTTCGTTTGTGATTTGGACTACATTAGAAGCAAAAAGTTACATCGATACTTCGCGTTTTTACCTAATTTAACAGTTTAGATATTTGGGTTTTTGTGTGGTATGTAATTGTAGTATAATATATTAGTGTGTCTTGTTTAAAAAGTGTCTCGCCAGGAAATAAGAAATTTGGACCAAAAACTCTCCCACAGAGGCATAGAGAACTAGGAGGGAGTTGCAATATAGGTGTATTGCTTGTTCTATCTGTGCGACCCCGTAGGGGACGCATCCCTGAGGCATCTATGCTGTCCGCAGGTCGGTGGATCCGCGGTTAACAAAGGTTACGACCTCGTTGAGGTCTCGCACTATAATGTAAGGCATATAGGTCAAATAGAATTACGTTGATTACACGATGACCTAGACCCCGTGAGGGGTCGTGACTATGGTTAACCGCAGGTCCACCGACCTGCGGATGATAAGACAATCTATCGGCGTCCCTTGCGGGGTCGCACTATAAGGTGAGATGACGATAGTGCTGGGTAGTTGTGTCAGTCGAGTAGTTGGGTGATGAGTGTTGTGCCGGGGGCGTCTTTTATCATGGCATAGCCTTGGGCAAACTTGGTGTCGGCAATGGTGAGAAACCGGTTGCTGCCCAGGTGCGACAGGCGTTTCCTCGCCATGTCGAGGGTGAGCAGTTCGAGTGCAAACGCTGGCTGGTAGGCCTCGGTCTCGTCGTCAACAATCACGCGGTGCACAAGATGAGCGTCGAGCAATCGCTTGAGCACGCGGTCAACCAGCACGAGCGGTATGTTGTATTCCTCTCCGCTCAAGTCTTGCTTGCCGATGGGAGCCTGGTCGCTCTTGAACCGGCGGGCAATGAGGGCTAGCGTCATGATGGTGAGTTCGTCTAGATAGCATTGCGAGATGCTGCCTATGTCGTCGTGATGAGTATAGTTGAAGCCATAGATGTTTTGCAGGGCGTAGGTCATGAGATTGCCCATGAGCACAAGCATCCACGACAGCTGCATCCAGAACAGCAGCAACGGCAGGAAGGCGAAACTACCGTAAATGGCATTGTAGCTCGAGACCATCATCTGGCCGGCAATGAATACCCATTGCAGCACGAAATAGAGCGTGCCGAATATCACGCCCGAGATCAACGCGTAGCGGAAGTGCACCTTGGTGTGCGGAATGATCCAGAATGCGAATGTGAACATGAACCACACGGGCAGCACTGGCATCACCTTGAGTATGCGCTCCACAACGGGCGACACGTCAACGGGGATCACCCGCTGCATCATTTCGGAGAAGAAGATTGACAAACCTGCCGAACATATCAGAAACACGGGAATAAACAGGAACAGGGCGGTGTAGTCGGTGACCTTGCGATATAGCGGGCGGTCAACTGTGATGCCCCATATCTTGTTGAGCGCTGTCTCCACGCTGCTCATCAGATTCACGAGCGTATAGACCAGCATGAGCAGGCCTATGCCCACGAATGCACCGCTGCTGGCATGTTGCAGGTAACTATCGACAAACTTCATTGCCATCTCCAGTGCTTCCTGCTGTGCCGGGAAGTATCCCATGAGCTGGCCGTGCACAAGGTTCTGGAAACCGAAGCCGCGCGCTATGGCAAACAGCATCGCCAGGGCGGGGACAAGCGACAATATCGTGCGGTAGGTGAGCGAGCAGGCGCGTTCCTGCACTTCCTTGTTCAGGAAGCAGCGCACTGCCAGGTTGGCTGCCTTCACTATCTTGTTGAGATGGCCGCCGTCCTCCACATGCCACACGCCGTGCATGCAATATTTATACGCTTGGATTAGCAAGTCCTTGGCCGACGGTTTGCTGCTTGTCATATTGATAAATTTTTTAGTATTAATGGAACCTTTCTTTTTACAAAAATCATAGTAAGTAACTATGCAATGGTATTTTGGGTAATATCCCCGCACTGATCTAACGGATCTCACGAAAAAAATCAACAATAATTATATATTTGTAGTTAATTTTCAGAGTATTTCAAGCGCAGTGCCATCACCTTTTCATACAATCTAAGAGAAAAAGGGCGCTTCGCTTGAAATTAACTAAAAATCCACAAAAAATTATTTCTTTTGTTCTTATGTCAAAAAAACAATAGATTGCTGATTTAAGCTGAATAAGAAATTATTCTAATTATTTTAATTTCTTTCAGTTATTATCAAATTCAGTGTAATCAGTGAGATCCGCGAGGGGTGTCCCATTGCTGAATAGTTATTCACAGTCAAAACTTATGTTACTTTCTATAGCCTGCTATTTTTGCTGTGATTTCGGGGATGTCGATGTTGTTGAGGCGTCCGTGATATTTCTCGGCACCCACACCAATGGTGAACACGGGTACATAGCCTCCCGAGTGTGAGCCGCTTGCCCATGAGATGCCGGCTTTGCGGTTGAGCAGGTCGCGAGCCTTGGCAGCAAGTGCCGAGTTGGTGCTGTACCAGTTCTCCTCCTTGGCATCGCCTTCAAATGCAGCCTCGTAGGCTTCGTGCAAGGTGTTTTCCTCGCTTTCCGAGAGTTTCACCTTGGTGAAGAGACCGTAACTTTCGCTCAACACGGCCTTGATGTCGTCCCATGTTTTTCTCATGCGGTTTCTTTTGAGGTTGTTGAGTTTCTCGGTCACGGCATCGGTGCTGCATGTTTGGTGTTGCAGCAGGTCGAGGTTGAGGTGGTAGGGTCCGTTGCCTGGCACGATGCCGCCGGTTTCGTGGTCGGCAGTGACAACGATGAGCGTCTCCTTGGGGTGCTTCTTGTAGAAGTCGATGGCGAGTTTGATTGACTCGTTGAAGTCGATAACGTCCTTGATAGTGGTCATCGCGTCGCGGCCGTGGCAAGCGTGGTCGATTGCGCCGCCTTCAACCATGAAGAAGAAACCGTTCTTGTTGTTCTTCATGAGCATGTTGATGCCGGTTTCAACGATCTGCGACATGGTGAGGTCTTGCTCGGTGCGGTCAATGGTGTAAGGGATGTCCCTGGGACGGTCTTTCCGCTGAACCATGATGAGCTTTTCGGCGCTTTGCCATTTTGCTCTTGCTTCGTCATAGCCGTAGGCCCAGGTGTAGCCGTGGTCGGCGCACACGGTGTGGAGGTCAACGCCGTTTTCCACCGGGCGGCGGAAGTCGGAGCCTGCGAAGTAGTCATATCCTGACTCGGCCATCTGCATGCCTATGGGGTGGTAGTGGCCGCGATTGGTTTGGTGAGCGTAGAATGCGGCAGGGGTGGCATCATCGATGATGACGTTGGTGCAGATGCCCACTTTTTTGCCACTCTGCTTTGCCCAATAGGCAATGCTGTTGACCGCCACCGAGTCGGCTGTCATGCCTAGCATGCCGCTCTTGGTCTTGTGCCCTGTTGCTAGTGCTGTGCCGGCTGCGGCCGAGTCGGTCACGTCGGTGTTGGAGGCATACGAGGTTGCGAATGTCGAATAGGGGAAATCGGCAAATTCCAGGTGCTCAATGCCGATGCGGCCTTCCAGGCTTGCCAGGTACAGCTCGGTCACGTTCACTTGGTTGAGGCCCATGCCGTCGCCTATGAAGTAGAACACATACTTTGCTTGCTGTGCCAAGGCTGATACTGTGCCAAAGGCGCACAAACCTAACAAGATAAAAAACTTTTTCATATTTATTTTTTTTGAAAGTATATAGTTTGTTCAGTTGTAGTGATTTAAAGTAACTATTCAGCAATGGTGTTCCCCGCGCGGATCTCACAGATTTCACTGATGAATTTTATTAAATATATAAATTTCTCCAATTATAAATCTTCGAGACCCGTGAAATCTGTGCGGGGAGTCCGCAAAAAAAACTATTGGAGATATAGTTGCAAATTAATAATCACTTGCTAAATAAACTTGATTAAATAGTTTATTGTTTTGCAAAGATAGTAAAAAAATGGCAAAATAGGAATTATCATGCGTAATCATCGTGCATAGGAACAATTTTTGGCACATGATGCCTAGCGGGCAATAAAAACGGTTGCGTCACGTTATATATTATGCAATGAGAATACTGCTGGTAAATAAGTTTTACTATCCTCGCGGTGGCGACTGCATGGTGACAATGGGCACCGAGCGGCTGCTGCGAGCGGCTGGTCACGACGTGGCGGTTTTTGCCATGCAATATGGGCAAAACGTTGAGCCGGAGTCGATGAGTGCTTTTGCCAGCGAGGTGTCGTTTGCCGGTGGTGTGGGGGCGAAGGTCAAAGCCCTGTGCCGCACCATGGGATGTGGCGACGTGAAGTCATCGTTCACGACCATGCTGCACGCCTTCAACCCCGACGTGGTGCATCTGCACAACATCCATTCCTATCTGTCGCCTGTGATTGCCCGTCTGGCTCATGAGCACGGATGCCGCGTGGTGTGGACCATGCACGACTACAAACTCGTGTGCCCGGCCTACACATGCCTGCATGACGGCACCCCTTGCACGCTGTGCGTGACCGGGAACAAACGCAACGTGCTCGAGAATCGCTGCATGAAGGGCTCGCTAGTGGCAAGCGCGGTGGCGTGGATCGAGGCAGTGAAGTGGAACCGCAAGACGCTGGAACGATATACCGATGCATTTATCTGCCCCAGTGAGTTCATGGCACACATGATGCGCAAGGCAGGATTTGATCCCGGCAAAATCGTGGTCCTCAACAACTTCATCACTCACATGCCTGCTACTGCCCAGCAGCGCGGCAATTATCTGTGCTACGTGGGACGACTCTCGCCCGAGAAAGGCTTGGACAAGGTGCTGGAGGTCGTGTCGCGTGTGAATTATGTCAATTTTAAGGTTGCAGGCACGGGACCGCTCGAGGTGGCTCTGCGTGAGCGATACAAATCGTGCAGCAACATAGAGTTCTTGGGACACCTCGACTCGGCCAGTGTGGCACAGCTGTTGCAGGGCGCGCATGCGTCGGTGGTGCCGTCGCAGTGGTATGAAAACAACCCGTTGAGCGTCATCGAGAGCCTGTGTGCCGGTACTCCGGTGCTTGGTTCGCACATGGGCGGAATCCCCGAACTCCTCAACGACAGCAATGGCGTCATTGTCGATCGCTACGGCAACTGGGAAAACGCATTGATACACATCATCAAGAAACCTTGGGACCACGAGGCTATTGCCCGCGAGGCACAGCAGCGCTTTGCACCCGAGACTCATTATAAACGATTAATGACTATCTATTCAAGCAAATAAACACGTAGATGAAAACAACCCAACAAGCAAGCGTGATCACCACTTTCAGGTGCAATGCCAAGTGCAACATGTGCAACATCTGGCAGCATCCCACTCATCCCAAGGAGGAGATTGACGCTTCATTATATGAGAAAATGCCCAACGGGCTGCGCATCAACATCACTGGCGGCGAGGCAACGCTGCGCAAGGACATTGACCGCATCTTTGAGATACTGCACCCCAAGGCCACATTGCTCGAATTGAGCACCAACGGCTACAATACCGACAAGATTGTGGCTCTTGCCAACAAATATCCTGACATACTCATCCGCGTGAGCGTGGAGGGACTGCCTGCCATCAACGACAGCAAGCGCGGCCTGCACAACGGCTTTGACCACGCGCTGCGCACCATGCTTGAACTCAAGAAGACCAAGTGCAAGAACATTGGCTTCTCGGTAGTTATCTCGCCCGACAACTACCAGGACCTGCTGTCGCTCTATGAGCTGTGCGTGGCCCTCGACGTGGAACTGGGCACCAGCGCCGTGCACAACTCGTGGTACTTCCGCAAGGACGACAACCAGGTGGAGAGCGAGGAAGCGCTGCGCCAGCACGAGCTCTTTGTGCGCGCCCTGCTCACCAGCAAGCGACGCACGCTCAAAGCCAGGCTCAAAGACTACGGCCGCGCATTCTTCAACCGCTCTATCCACCGCCGCCTGCGTGGCGACGAGGCAGGCTACCGCCCCGCTTGCGGAGCGTTGACCGACTTCTATTTCATCGACCCCTGGGGCAATGTGTCGCCCTGTAACGGCAGTGGCGAGGAATGGGTGATGGGCAACATCAAGGACAACACCATCGAGGAAATACTTGCCAGCGACAAGGCTCGTGAGGCAATGGAGAAGGTGAAGCAGTGCAAGCGCAACTGCGCCTTCATCGTCACAGAGCGACACGACATGGTGCGCCGCCCGTGGATTCCCATCATGTGGATTTTAAAGAACAAGTGGCGCATCGCGCGCGGTAAGGATATCTCGTGGGAAGCGTGACAAGGACGATAGCGGTGATAGGCACACGCGGGTTTCCCGGCGTGCAGGGTGGGGTAGAGGCTCATTGCGCTCACCTTTATCCCCTCATGCAGGGAGTAAACGTGAGAGTGTATCGCCGCAAGCCTTACCTCAACGAGCAATCCCGGGCCAGCTATCCCGGCATTGAGTTCGTTGACCTGCCATCTACACGCATCAAGGGGTTTGAAGCAGTGCTGCACACGCTGCTGTGTGTCGTTCACATCGCTTTGCACAGGCCCAGCGTGGTGCATGTTCACAACTTCGGCCCCGGCTATGTGATGCCGCTGCTCAAACTGCTGCGGCTGCCCACCGTGCTCACCTATCACAGCACTAACTATGAGCACGACAAGTGGGGCCGCGTGGGCAAACTGCTGCTGCGCGCTTGCGAGAAACTTGCCATGCGCTGGAGCGACCGCATCATCTTCGTCAACCGCTTCGTCATGGAGCACCAGCCACAGTGGGCGCAACGCAAGGCAGTGTATATCCCTAACGGCATAGACCCCGTCACCCCCTCGCAAGACACCCGGTTGCTGCGCGAGCACGGCATCGTGCCAGGCGACTACGTCCTTGCCGTGGGACGCCTGTCGCCCGAGAAAGGCCTTGACTACCTCGTGCAGGCGTGCGACACGCTGCCGCAGGTAGGGCAACTCGTCATTGCCGGAGCAAGCGACCACGACGACTCCTACGCACGCCTCATGCGCAGCCACGACACCGCAGGCAAAGTCGTTTTCACAGGATATGTCCAAGGCGAGATGTTGCGTCAGCTCTACAGCCATGCCCGCCTCTACGTGTTGCCCTCATTGAGCGAAGGATTCCCCATCGCCCTGCTCGAAGCGATGTCATTCGGCCTGCCCATCGTGGCAAGCGACATCCCTGCCACACGCCTCATCGACCTCCCCGACGAAGCCTACGTCCAGCCACGCGACCCCCACACCCTGGCACAAGCCATAGCCAACGCACTCAGCCACCCCCACCGCCCCACCTACGACCTCACCCACTACACCTGGAAAAAAATCGCCACCGACACATTCGAGCAGATAACAAAAATCCTGTAATTAATTTCAAGCAAGATGAGTTTAGGCGCCGGGCTTGCTGTTGGCGCAGCTGGGTTGACAGTTTCTGCACCCGAACTTGCAATTATTGGAGCTGTTGTTGTCGTGGTATATGCGATACACAAAGGCCGCAAAGTGAAATATGAAGATCCCTATGGTGGGAAAACTTCAGTTGAATAATTATTAACCCCAAAAAAATTTTTACTATGGCAAAAGATAACTCAACT
>NZ_JAZLLZ010000131.1:0-26230 GCF_045598405.1 Sodaliphilus sp. | reverse complement strand
GCACGGAAGATCTCGCTGTACTGAAATCCTCTGAACTGCGACCGTTTGCCCAGCTTATGGTCGATCAGCCAGCCCAGATGTTTGTCAAACATGTCAAGGACATAAAAAATGCCGCCGAAAGGAGTGAGATTGTCAGATTTTATTTGTAACTTTGCCATATCGATGTCGTGTTGGTGGTTCGTTTGGTTATATTTGCAGCACTAAATTAAGTGAAATCACCGACATGACAAAATCCTGGGCAACTTTTTGTTGCTCAGGATATTATAAAAATTGTTAACAAAAGTGCTGCGGAATTAAGGTAATAAAATAGAATTATGGAAAATAACAAACAACTGGGACAAATTAAGAATCTGATAATGCTGGCGCTGGCCGACGGAACCGCCGACGAGAAGGAGTTGGCTCTGATTGCTGCCGTGGCGTCGCGTGAAAAGCTCACCGAGGAGCAGGTCAACCAGCTCATCGAGAACCCTGGCACGGTGCACGTGGAGCTGCCCGAGGACGAGGAAGGCAAGAAACGTTATCTCACCGACATGGTGGTACTGATGATGGCCGATGGCGTGATGGACGACAATGAGATGGCTATGTGCAAGCTGTATGCTATCACTCTGGGCTTTGACTCTAGCATAGTGGAGAGTCTAATACTGGACTTGGTGGAGTTTCTCAAGAAATAAAAGATCTCTCAAGCGACTTTTTTTCGCAAGAGAGTTTCAAATCGTGCTGCAAAGTAGCAGAAAATGGCAATAAAGTGTTAATTTTTAGTTAAAGATTGAATTTTGTTGCTAGAAAATTGTGTTATAAAACATATTTTGTGTAACTTTGCAAGCGAAAAGATTATTCGTATCGACTTCAACCGGTGCCGTGAGGCAAAGGTTCAGGTTAAGATTTAGTTTTAAGGTTTATGTTAATGGTATTAGAGGTTAATTAAATTAAAGTTGATCCGCGACGAGAGTCGTGGATTGCGTTTTTTATATAGTAGCTTGCTCGCGGGAAAAACCGCGAGAACGGGACCGATAGCGGAACCAGCAGCGGACGCTGCTGGCACGGTGGCTTGCTTGCCGAGGACCAGGGTGGCAGAAACGAGGCCCAGGGGCTCGCGGGAGAAGCAGCGGGGGCTGGCAGGAGAAACAGCTGCGGGACCGGCTGTGGGACCAGCAGCGGACGCTGCTGGCACGGTGGCTTGCTTGCCGAGCGTGAGGACTGGCGGGCGGAGTGCTGCCTGGCGGGGACTCGCGGGAAAAACTGCGGGAACGGGACTAGCAGCGGGACCGATAGCGGAACTGGCTGTGGGACCAGCAGCTGACGCTGCTGGCACGGTGGCTTGCTTGCTGAGCGTGAGGACTGGCGGGGGCAATGCGGGGGCAATGGAGAAATGGAGAGTTTTATTTGATGGATTCAATAATATTTCGTACTTTTGCATGTTAGTAATCGTTTAAGGACTCATTTTTAAATAGGAAATAATTATGTACGACCAGCAGCATGGCTTATACATAGCCCACGGCCCTCAAGGCCCTATCAGTATCATTGGCAAGATGGCCAATCGTCACGGACTCATAGCCGGAGCCACCGGCACAGGCAAGACTGTTACCCTTCAGGTGATGGCCGAGTCGTTCTGCCAGGCAGGCGTGCCTTGCTTCATGGCCGATATGAAGGGGGACCTCTCGGGCATAAGCCAGGCTGGCAAGACCAGCGGTTTCATTGAGAAGCGTCAGGTTGAGTTCGGGATTGACAACCCGCAGTTCCAGGCATGCCCGGTGCGTTTTTATGATGTCTATGGCGAGCAGGGGCACCCCATGCGCACGACCGTGTCGCAGATGGGTCCCGACCTGCTGGCACGACTGCTTGAGCTCAATGACACGCAGACCGGTGTGCTCAACATCGTGTTCCGCATAGCCGACGACCGCGGGCTCTTGCTCGACGACATGAAGGACCTCAGGGCTATGCTCGACTATGTGTCGAAGCATGCGTCGCAATACACCTCGACCTACGGCAACATAGCGCCGCAAAGCGTGGGAGCCATACAGCGTGCTCTGCTCACACTCGACAGCCAGGGCGCCGACAAGTTCTTCGGCAAGCCTTCGTTCAACATCATGGACCTTATTGACCGCGAGGGTGGCAAGGGCATAATGAATGTGCTTGCTGCGGACAAACTCATGCTCAAGCCCAAGCTCTACTCTACCTTCTTGCTGTGGCTCATGAGCGAGCTCTACTCTACCCTGCCCGAGGTGGGTGAACTCGACATGCCCAAGCTCGTGTTTTTCTTTGACGAGGCGCACATGCTCTTTGACGGCACTAGCAAGGCTATGGTCGATAAGATAGAGCAGGTAATCAGGCTGATACGCAGCAAGGGCGTGGGCATCTACTTCGTGACCCAGAGCCCCACCGATCTGCCCGAGAGCATCCTGGGCCAGCTGGGCAACCGCGTGCAGCACGCACTCAGGGCATTCACGCCCAAGGATCAGAAGGCCGTGCGCACAGCAGCCGAGACCTTCCGCCCCAACCCTGAGTTCAAGACCGAAGACGCCATCACCACACTAGAAACCGGCGAAGCGCTGGTGTCGGTGCTCGACAGCAAGGGAGCCCCCACGGTGGTGGAGCGCGCACGCATACTCTTCCCGTTGAGCCAGATAGGCGCCGTGAGCGAGTCGCAGCGTGCCGACATCATCAAGGCATCGCTCATCTACGGTCGTTATGACAAGGCCGAGGACCGCGAGAGCGCATTTGAAGTGCTGCTGGCGCAGAGCGAGAAGGAAGCGCAGCTAGCACAGGCCGACGCCGATGCCAAGGCTGCGGCCAAGGAAGAAGCCAAGGCCCAGAAAGAACGCGAGAAAGAAGAAGCACGTGCCCAGAAAGAACGCGAGAAAGAGGAGAAGAAGCCATCAATGTGGAAACGCGTGTTCAAGGCCATAGGCACAGCCATCACTGCTACCCTGGCAGCAATCGTGGGACGCAAGGTGCAAGAGAGCATTACCGGCAAGAAGCCACGCAAGAGCAGCACTAGCACCACAGGCCGCATAGCACGCAACGCCACCTCGGCAGCCACACGCACCATCACGCGCGACATCTTGGGCAACATCATGAAATAAAGGCCGTTAGATGGAATTTCTATTAGACCAACTAGGCTACTTGGGCGTGCTCATCAGCGCCTTTATCGCAGGAAGCGTGATTCCGCTAAGCAGCGAGGCAATAGTCGCGGCTTGCCTTGCCAAGCCCGGCATCAACCTCGTGTTGCTGCTCATCTCGGCTACAATAGGCAACGTGCTGGGCGGCATGACGTGCTACTGGATGGGGTCGAAGGGCAAGGACGAATGGGTCATCAAGTATGCCCACGTAAGCCCCGAGAAGCTAGCCCGTGCCCAGCGCATGGTAAGCGCCCATGGAGCATGGTTTGCCATCCTGGCATGGATTCCCATCCTGGGCTCGGCAATCACCGTGGCCCTGGGCTACATGCACGCCAACAAATGGGCAGTGGCCTTCTTCATGACCATAGGCAAAGCCATCCGCTACGCCGTCATCATCTGGGGCGTGGACTGGATAGTGAAGCTGTTCTAATGAATAGCAGGCGGACGACTTGAGTTTTCGCTGGAAATTCGTTTGTGTTTTCGTTAAATTTTACTACCTTTGTAGATTGAAAAGGAGTGTGATGCGGCCAGAGGTCGTGTTGCATCCTCTAGGCTATTGACAAATAACTATTTAACTAATTAATTATAGGTTAATTTTCTAAGAATTCTTATGAGTAAAGAAAAGAAATTCATGACCTGTGATGGTAACCAGGCTGCTGCCCACATCAGTTACATGTTTACTGAGGTGGCTGCGATCTACCCCATCACTCCGTCATCGACAATGGCAGAGCACGTTGACGAATGGGCTGCTGCTGGTCGTAAAAACATCTTTGGTGAAACAGTTCTCGTACAGGAAATGCAGAGCGAGGGTGGCGCAGCAGGTGCTGTTCACGGTTCGCTGCAGGCAGGTGCGCTCACCACAACTTACACTGCATCGCAGGGTCTGTTGCTGATGATCCCCAACATGTACAAGATTGCAGGTGAGTTGCTTCCCGGCGTGTTCCACGTGTCGGCACGTACACTCGCAAGCCACACACTGTGTATCTTCGGTGACCACCAGGACGTGATGGCAACGCGCCAGACTGGTTTCGCCATGCTGTGCGAAGGCTCAGTACAGGAGGTTATGGACCTCGCTGCTGTGGCTCACCTCACAGCTATCAAGGGCCGCGTGCCTTTTGTTAACTTCTTCGACGGCTTCCGCACCTCACACGAGATTCAGAAGGTTGAGGCTATGGACATGGAAGACCTGCGTCCGCTGCTGGACCAGGAGGCTCTCGCCGACTTCCGCCGCCGTGCAATGAACCCCGATGCTCCCGTTACCCGCGGTACTGCTGAGAACCCCGACGTATTCTTCCAGCACCGTGAGTCATGCAACGACTTCTACACCGCAGTTCCCGCAATCGTTGAGGACTACATGAAGAAGATCAACGAGATCACTGGCCGCCAGTATGGCCTGTTTGACTACTACGGAGCCAAGGACGCCGACCGCGTGATCATCGCTATGGGATCAGTCACAGAGGCTATCCGCGAGGCTATCGACCACCTCACTGCCAAGGGTGAGAAGGTGGGTCTCGTAGCAGTTCATCTGTATCGTCCCTTCAGCGCTAAGCACTTCCTTGCAGCCGTTCCCAGCACTGCCAAGCGCATCGCTGTGCTCGACCGCACAAAAGAGCCCGGTGCTAACGGCGAGCCCCTGTACCTCGACGTTAAGGACTGCTTCTACGGCGTGGAGAACGCTCCCGCTATCGTGGGCGGCCGCTACGGTCTTGGTAGCAAGGACACTACACCTGCTCAGATTCTTGCAGTATATGAGAACCTCGCACTGCCCATGCCCAAGAACCAGTTCACAATTGGTATCGAGGACGATGTTACATTCACTTCACTCCCCCAGAAGGAAGAAGTTGCAATGGGCGGCGCTGGCATGTTCCAAGCCAAGTTCTACGGCCTGGGTGCTGACGGTACCGTAGGCGCAAACAAGAACTCTGTGAAGATCATCGGCGACAACACCGACAAGTATTGCCAGGCATACTTCTCTTACGACTCAAAGAAGAGCGGCGGTTTCACTTGCTCACACCTGCGTTTCGGTGACGAGCCCATCCGCTCAACTTACCTGGTGACAACCCCCAACTTCGTAGCATGCCACGTTCAGGCTTACCTGCACATGTATGACGTGACTCGCGGCTTGCAGAAGAACGGCACATTCCTTTTGAACACCGTTTGGGAAGGCGAGCAGCTGGCTAAGAACCTGCCCAACAACGTGAAGAAGTACTTCGCCGAGAACAACATCACCGTTTACTATATCGACGCAACCAAGATTGCACAGGAAATTGGTCTGGGCAACCGCACCAACACCATCCTCCAGAGCGCATTCTTCCGCATCACCGAGGTTATCCCCGTTGACCTGGCAGTAGAGCAGATGAAGAAGTTCATCGTTAAGTCTTATGGCAAGAAGGGCGAGGACGTAGTCAACAAGAACTATCAGGCAGTTGACCGCGGCGGTGAGTTCAAGAAGCTCGACGTGGATCCCGCATGGGCAAGCCTCACAGCGGAGAACACCGTTGCCAACGACGCTCCAGCATTTGTAAACGAGGTAGTACGCCCCATCAACGCACAGAACGGTGACCTCCTTCCCGTGAGCGCATTCAAGGGCCGCGAGGATGGTACATGGGACGCTGGTACAGCAGCCTATGAGAAGCGCGGCGTTGCTGCCTTCGTTCCTGTTTGGAACGCAGAGAACTGTATCCAGTGTAACAAGTGTGCTTACGTTTGTCCTCACGCTGCTATCCGTCCGTTCCTCATGAACGAGGCCGAAGCAGCTGCATCACCCTTCAAGGCCGAAGACCAGCTCAAGGCTATCGGCAAGGGTCTCGAGGGTCTCACTTTCGTACAGGTTGTCGATGTTCTCGACTGTCTGGGTTGCGGCAACTGTGCCGACGTATGTCCCGGCAAGAAGGGCAACAGCGCACTCGAGATGGTTCCCCTCATGGGCCACGAAGAGGACCAGAAACTCTGGGACTACGCTGTTAAGAACGTAACAAGCAAGCAGGCTCTCGTTGACACCAAGCTCAACGTGAAGAACAGCCAGTTTGCTACTCCGTTGTTTGAGTTCTCAGGTGCTTGCTCTGGTTGCGGTGAAACTCCCTACCTCAAGCTCATCTCTCAGCTCTTTGGTGACCGCGAGATGGTTGCTAACGCAACAGGCTGTAGCTCAATCTACTCAGCATCGGTTCCCTCTACTCCCTATCGCACTAACGAGAAGGGTCACGGTCCCGCTTGGGCTAACTCTCTCTTCGAGGACTTCTGCGAGTTCGGTCTGGGTATGACCATCGCCGACGAGAAGATGCGTGCTCGCGTCACAGGCTTCGTTGAGGAGGCAGTTGCCGACGAGACAGTTGCTCCCGAGGTTAAGGCTCTCTACACCGAGTGGCTGGAGAACAAGAACGACGGCGCAAAGAGCCGCGAGCTCGCCGACAAGATCATGGCTGCTATCGAGCACAGCGACAACGCTGCCGACCTCAAGGTTAAGTCACTTGGCCAGTACCTGGTTAAGCGCAGCCAGTGGATCGTGGGCGGTGACGGCGCAAGCTACGACATCGGTTTCGGCGGTCTTGACCACGTTATCGCATCGGGCAAGAACGTCAACATCCTCGTTATCGACACCGAAGTTTACTCTAACACCGGTGGCCAGGCTTCAAAGGCAACTCCCATCGGCGCTATCGCCAAGTTTGCTGCTGCCGGCAAGCGCATCCGCAAGAAAGACCTTGGTCTCATCGCTTCAACCTATGGTTACGTTTACGTAGCTCAGGTAGCTATGGGCGCCGACAACGCACAGTGCCTCAAGGCAATCCGCGAGGCCGAGGCTTACGACGGTCCTTCAGTAATCATCGCTTACGCTCCCTGTATCAACCACGGCTTGAAGGTGGGTATGGGCAAGTCGCAGGCCGAGGAAGCAAAGGCTGTAGCATGCGGTTACTGGCACCTGTGGCGTTACAACCCCGAGCTCGAGGCTGAGGGCAAGAACCCCTTCACACTCGACAGCAAGGAGCCCAACTGGGAAGGCTTCAACGACTTCCTCAAGGGTGAGGTACGCTACGCATCAGTAATGAAGCAGTATCCCGAAGAGGCCGAGCAACTCTTTGCAGCCGCTAAGGAGAACGCAATGTGGCGCTACAACAACTACCGCCGTCTGGCTCGCCAGCAGTGGGGTGTAGAACCCGAGGATTGATTTCCCCTGGTCCACATGACCTGACGAGGGACATCCCCTCGCCAGGACCGACATAAACAGAGCACCGGACTCACCAAGAGCCCGGTGCTTTTTTTACCATCCTTAAAGGCATGGCTTATTTATGTTGACTTTCTAAACCCGCAGCTAAACATTTCCTATTGGTGCATGCTTTGGGTAAATGTCATAGCAGATTTCAATTTACCGATTGTTTGCTTCATGATGGCTCGGATGTAGGTTTCCATATAGTTAAAATCTATACATCCATTGGGGGCAACAGGAAATGAAACTTTATCCTTCTGAATCTTTGCTTTCGAGATAGAATCACCCCATGAATATTTAGGTGACAAGCTTTTGTACAGAGCAGCAACCATAAACAACTGGGCAGTTTCTGTCCTTCCGTTTACATCGTTAATCTTGAGCACCAAATTGTGACTATCGTTTGAGAAGAAGTCTTTGGGTTGATAAGTAATAACGAGTGTCTTGCCGCCTATCATTATTGAATTACCTTCTTCCTTTGCATCATCTTTATAAGAAATGTGTGAAACAATGGAATTATTACCTTCGCAAGCAGTAACGTAGGGTATCGAGCCGCTACCAAACACAACGTCAGATTTCAGGATGTTGTGCGAGTTAACGACATTGAACTCCTTTACAATGTCGAAGGATTTATAAATAACATTTGCTGCTAATGCTTGTTCTTCTTTTGGGGTTAATGTGCAATCTTCAAAGCCAGTAGCATTAAGATAATCGTCCAATTCTTTTATTCGATAGTCTTTGATTGCCTGCATATAATTTTCAATAAACAGGAAGTCTATCTCTCCACTGTCGTTTACAGGAAGCTCTATTTCTAAATCCTTATAGATTTGGATGCCTGGTTTTTTGCTGTAGGAGAACCTTAGCATCTGTTTCTCCAAAAGCGACACAATGTAAAGTCCTATTGGTTCAGTAAGGAATTCTGCACGAGCGGTTATCACCTGACTAGCTCCAAACTCAACAGGTTGATACGATACAGCAGGCAATGTTACTCCTAAAACAATAACATTTCCTTTTACTGGAGGTTCATTATTTTCAACAAGCCATTGTCTATTAACGAGACGACTCACCATGTTATTTGACATAGATTGTACAACGTACGGAATACCTGCACAATCTGTCGGTATTAACGCTTGTGATTTCGCTTGTTTTATTCCTTTGATTTCAAACAAATCTCCCAATTTGAAATGTTTATACGCCCTCGCCTTCGGCAACTCCAGACGAGGGCTCAAAGTTTTCCCAAGCTGTCCTCCTTGTCGCCTTTGATTATCTCAGACACCTTCCATGCCAGATAATCTTGAACAACCTTGCGGAAATCGGCTTCCGTAGGGCGAGTGTCAATCTTGCGATGCTGCCCGTATGTCCAATCCTTACCATTCAGGGAGATTGTGTCTTCTTCGTAGCATCCAGCAAGCAGATTGAGGTACTTGTTGCCATATAGTACAAGGTTTACGAGTTCATCGTAGCGCTCCTTGGCATTATCGGTGTCGCGAAGGTTCACACTTTGACTCGATTTCTTGCGGTTCTGACGAGAGTAGCCATCATTTGTAAAGTCAATGAACTTCACAATGCTGTTGGTGTCATGAGGCGTGTTTACATCAAATACATAGATTGCCGTTTGTACACTTGCTTTGCCAATGAAAAGATCTGTCGGCATCTTGATGGATGCAACAAGAGTGTTGTTTTTGAGGATGTTTTCTGTAAAAGGCAAGCCATTACCACTACCTGCATTCTCCATGATTAGGATAGCGGCACGTCCGCCATGCGTCATCATACCGAGAGCTCTCTCCACAAACGAAAAGCCCTTGCCATCTGCCGAGTAAGGAGGATTCAACAAGAAAACATTTGCAGGGAATGGTTCACCTTTGTGCGTGCCTTGTTCATAGTTTCCTTCAAACTCAAAGGAGTTGCCATGAATGATGTTAGCGCTACCATCCTGCATCAGAATCATGTTAAGAACGGCAAGCATGTAGATATCAGGCAACTTCTCAATACCCAGAAGTTGCTCCATCTTAATCTGGCTAATCTTGCGTTCACGCTCCGTATAGCTATCAATCTTATTCTTAGCATCAGCAATCATCAGATGCATAGCCGAGATAAGGAAGCCTGCAGAACCTGTGGCAAAGTCCCAAACGTAGCTATCTTTGTTGACTCGACAAAGACGTGCCATGAGTTCGGTAACAAAACGAGGGGTGAGCACCACATCGTTCTCTGCGCCATCGGGTACATCAACCCATTCGTTCAAGACGTTGAACAATCTGCCAGTAAAGTCAAGATTGTGCATTTCGCCATTGACAAAAGGCATAATGTCGCACTTTACATCACGATAAAGCGTTTTCAGCTTGCTTTCTCCATTGACCGGACGCTCCAGCTTTGAATGGAGGAATACTTTGTTCAAGATGTCCTTGATCATCTTGATTTTCTCAGAAGGCAACTGCTTCTTCTGGAGGTAATCAGAGATTTTGTTCATGAACACAGCGCCATCATTGCTGCTCTCTCCCGTCTGGCCACGCAAGTCCTCTACACGCAAAGGCTCTACTTCGCCCTCAACCCCAAGACCTGCCATAATCATACCAGCAACGAGTAACACTCTGTCGCCTACCGCAATCCCTTGCTCATCGTGCATCTTCTGGTTAAGAGCCTTCAACTTACGCTCAATGTCATCTTCAAGTTGAATCTTCTGCTGTTCAATTTCTTCTTCAGTCAAAGATAGTGCATCGACCTTTTGAAGGAAGTTTACGATGTTTGCACGAAGCAAAAATGACAAGTCGGAATAGTCAGCAACCTTTTTGGGAACGAGCAAGTTCTCCTTTGAAACATACCAAACACTAACCTCATACGTATTATTTTCGTGCCCTTTTTCTTTATAGCCATTCACACCTACAGCCACAACTTCGTTATACGATTCTGTAAATTCAAGGATGGCATGTGCGTAATGGACAGCTCCGTTGACAGCGAACTTGGAGATGGCCGAATAATTCGGTTCACCCTTGGCAGTCTTGTTGCAGACAGACCCGTCTTCATTCAGTTTTGCCAAATTCCCCTTTGTACCTTTAACCTCTATCATTACAGGGATGCGACGGAGTCCCTCAGTCTCTATGAGGCATTTGATGTCGGGGAAATTACTTCCCAATCCACCTTGCTTGCTGGGTGCTTTCTTTAGCGCTTCCTCTATCTCAGGGTTGATACCCTGCGTCTTAGTGTAATAATCTAAAGGAGTTGCAAACTGACGTTTGCACCAGTCCTCCACCTGCTCTTCTATGCTGTGATTTGTCTTTTTGCCCATTGGTAGATATGAAAAAGTGCATCGATCTACCACTCACGTGAGCGCACAAAAAGGGCATGAACCTTCTTATGCGTCCTCCGAGGCTTCGTCCGGAAAATTGAGACCTCATTGCCCTATAAGATATGCTCATGCCTAAAAGGCACAAACATTGAACTCTTATATAGAGCAATAAGGCATTCTTCTCCTAATGAAGGTGCCTAACCACTATTCTTTGTGTTCTTATCTCAAAATTTGTTTTCCGGACGAATTCAGGAGAACGCAAATAATAGTCAATGCGCGTTATTTGTTAATATGTTATGTTACTGTTCTTTATTTTGCCCCCCAATGTCTCTGATATACTCACGTTGTTACATGGGGCGGCTATGTTTGCTTATAAAGTTTTATATTCTTGGTGCAAATTTAGTAAAATATCTTCATATAACTGCAATAAAGCTTTAGCTTTTACACATCACAAAAGGTGAAATAATTTAAGTTTCGGATGTTAAATACCATTTCAGTATCACCATTTTGCTCCGATTAGCGTCCTGCCGGACGCGATGCTTCTTGCATTTCTTCCCCCACCGCCACTACGTTCGGTGGCGGGGGTTATTCAGATATTGTCCTTCCGGACAACAAATTAGCTACAATTACATTGACATCCGAAACATGTGACATAGAGCACGAGCGGTTTTCAGAAACGACAAGGGGGGCTTGATTTTTTATGGGTAATCTCAGGAATTTGAGCTCAAAGATATAAGTTTTTATATATACTGGCGTAATAATCCCAGATTTTTATCTATCTTTGCATAACAATCATTTTATACTTATACTTTATGAGATACTATCTTTACAACAACGACCAGCCGACTGGTCCCTTTGAAGTGAGCGAACTCCTTCAGAATGGCTTGACAGCCGAGTCGCAAGTGTGCGTTGAGGATTCTGAAGAATGGGCGCTCGCAACCGACGTGCCCGAAGTGGCAGTACTCTTGCAGCAACCTGCGGCCCCCCAGCCCGTGGAAGAAATGGACTTCATGACAGCAACCAAGAAGTGCTTCCAGAATTTCGCTAATTTCGAAGGCCGTGCACGCCGTGCAGAGTTCTGGTGGTTTGAACTTGCACACTTAATTATCGCTATGCTCACTTGCGGCATTGGAAGCTTTGTATGTCTAATCCCCTTCTACGCAGTGGCAGTGCGCCGCCTGCACGATATAGGCAAGAGCACCATGCACATTCTCGTTACGTTCATCCCATTCGTTGGCGGCTTTATCCTCTTGTACTGGGCTCTCCAAGACAGCCAGCCTGGCGAGAACGAGTTCGGTCCCAACCCCAAAGGCTTGTAATCACGCAACCAAACCGATATAATCATAGCAAGGGCGATGTTTATCGTCCTTGTTTTTTTACATCAAAGGGACGGTTCTTTTGATGTATAGCGGAAAGCGTTCCAGCTCGCCTCCCTCTTGCCAAGGCAGGAATCTATGAGCTTAGCCAGTCCAAGACGCTCAAAAACGTCCATGATGTGAAATATTCCGCCAAAAGTAGCTATCGTTTCGGGGTTTATTGCTATCTTTGCCATGTCATGTTGAGGTTTTGCTTGTTTGTTTTGCAACACTAAATCAAGTAAAAAATCTGACATGGCAATATCCTGGGCAACTTTTTGTTGCTCAGGATATTATAAATTTTCTTAACAAAAGTGTTGCGGATTTAAGGAGCAATAAATGACTGATTGACGTATGGCATTGAAAAAAGATAAAAACAAACAATGGGGAATGACTATTACATCTGAAGATTTGACACAAGTTTCAGAAGAATCTATTCTTATTGTAACAGACCATTCGGGAAAAGAGTATGCTATTAATATGTGGATGTATGCCGAATATTTCTATGAAAATATACAAGAAAACATTACTTCTGGTGGAATGTTGTATATTGATGGAATAAGATTAGATAAGTACAAAGAATATTTTGAAAATGAAAAGAAATATCTAAATATTAGCAATTTTTTGGAAGATTCTACCTGCTGCAGACTGCAGCAAGAGATGCAAGAATTACATAACACTCATATCAATTGGGTTGCATTATATGGGTTGTGTATGTATATTCGTGAGATAATAGACCGAAAACTGGCTTTGCTGTTTAAGCCTACAATAAGGGAAACCTTAGACGAAATTGGAGATAAAGATAACCTTGACAGTATTACCTTTAATCTTAAAGGTGGAGTTAGTCACAACTCTGATTTTTTTGTAATCAAGGAACAGATTATAAAAACATTGAAAGAATGCAATGATGAAACTTATGAATTTCACAAAATTGTGCGAAAAGTAGACGTATATACCAAGGAATACAGTCAAATTGAATTTGTTAAGTATATTTCTAAATTCTTCCGTGAGTATTTTCCAAATGTAAAAAGAAGAAAGAACAGTCACCTTACAACGACTGAACAACGAATAATTTGTTATCTATTAAAATTCTTTGAGTTTACACCTGAGGTTGTCCAAGAATCTCGATTCAGACAATTGTTTAATAGTAAATATAAACCAACAGATCATTACATGTCGCTCCAGTTCTTAGGTTTAGAGAAAGCACAGATTTATTTTGAAGTAATTCCTTATTCTATTTGGAAACTTGGTAAAATCAATCCTCAAAAATCAGCGGAATTGCATAGACAGATTTTTCAGAGTAAAAAGCAAAAGATAAAAATGAATATGGGAGAAATGCCAGACATATCAGAGTTGCTAAAAGTGATTGATGGTATGTATGGGTAATCCAGATTCTGTTAATTATTGATGGGTGGTAGAAACTAACAGTTTGTTTCTTCCGCCCTTATTTTATTGTGCGTAATTTTGCATCGTTAATTTGATTATAAACTTTAATTGATAGCATATATGAGCACTGAAAGAATTTCAAAAATCAAAGAGATTGTAACTCAGAGTATGAGAGAAGACGGTTGGACTCCAATGTCAACCGTAGGTTTGAAACTTATCACAAATGGTATAGACATTAAAGATTTTGGATTCGGAAAATTGAAACCATTCTTTGAGGCATTAAATGAAGATTTCGTTCTCAGTATAGACGAACAAAGCCATTTGCCATTAGTAAAATGTAATGGCAACGTCACACAAAGTACAGTCCCCAATTTTAAAAAGATTAATTACACTAAAGATGATATGATACATTTAACCCAGTGGGCAAACATAAACCAGAAAAGTGCCATTGAAACGTTAAAAAATATGGCACTGCCAGAACGCTGGACTTATAGTGTGGAGGATGAAAGTTATCCAAATCCAATTCTTGCCAAGTATTTAAAGTGGACTTTTGTCAAACTTATGAGAGAGAATAAAATACTCTACTCAAATGAATATGCCGCTTTTAATACTGGTTTGGTAGACAAGTTCTACAAGCCGATCTATGCGGTTTTTGACAAAAATAAATATAATAAGCAACCATGGCATTTTATTGACTTCTGCGTAGCTGGAAGCAGTAACATTGCTGCAAGAAAATTAACAGACAACTTTTCAAAACTTCCAGAAAGAGCATCATATATTCAAAACTATGATGATGTAATTTATGACACATCTCTTCCTGTCGATGTTAATTGGGAGCACATCATACTTGAGAACATTGATAGAATGCCGACAGAATTGCTACGCCATGTTTGCTCGGGATCTTTTGAGGTACTTGACCCTTCCATGATAAATAAATCTGACAAAATCAATTATTACAACAAACTTAGATGTGTTTTAGAATCAAATCCCATGCGACTATCAATCATTTCAAGCATGATGAGTATGGCAGTTGAAACTGCTAAGCATCGAGTTGCATGGAACTATAAGACTGCTATACCTGTCTATTATCCAACAGACGATTCTGTTCATTTGATTTTGCCTCTTGCTTTAAATATCAATGAACCAGAGGAAATTTCAATAGCGTTGGTTATGACTAAGACTCCTTCAAGACGGTATCGTGCAGTTACAATTTTTACATTAGATATGGCATATAGTAATGCACGATTGGTTACCAAACCATCAAGTGATTGGTTGGTTGCCGAGTCGATTAATTCGTTATAAATCATGAATCCATAATAGTACATATAGCAAAATGAACGAAATGAATATAAAGATGGAATTAACTGGATTGCAAAAACTTACCAAAGAGCAACTCATAAATATTATTTTAAGAAAGGATGATATGGAGAAACGGCTAAGCTGTGAAGTAGGGAGACTTCAAAGAATAAATAGACAACTTACTGAATTGATTGAAGAGATGGATGATTACAAGAACAACTAAAAAATAAAGATTATGTGTAGAGTAACATTAGAAGATTATTTGAAGAGAGAGAAAGTTATCAGCAGTGGCATGATTGTAAAAAGCAATCTCATAGAGCGATTGGAGATATACGGATTTATTAATGCGTGCGCAGATGAGGATATGTATAATGAAGGTTATGCAGGACTTATTCTAAACGGCATCGTGAATAAAGAAACAAAACATCAAATTGTTTTATCAAACCATTTGTATCAAGTTTCTTACCATTTTTGTGGAAAGGAACTCAAACAAGATGGAATGGTCATTCCAATTTTTCAATCACTTGAATACTCTCAACAGGAAAGCCAATATAATATAGAGGATTTGTATGTCCCGTCTTTAATCGGGAATCAGCTTTATCGCAAGATCAAATCACGCGTCGGTAATGGCGTTACCGTTAGTGACCATGAGTTAAACAAAGCTAAATTCCCGTCACATATAAAAGCTGTAGAGGGGAAAGCTGTATATAATGCTCCATCACCACATATTCAATTTGTCGACAAAGATGGAATAACAAAAAGTATAGGTGAAAATATCATTGTCGTATGTCGCTATCTTCATACGTTAACTGGAACTATGTGTTACACGCAGTATAATCTAAATGAAGTTTTTGTTGATGACGTGCATTGAACATTTGGATGATAAGTTTGATTTTGGCAAGTTTTCTGGATGTACATTTGCTGAAGTCTTGGAATACAACCCAGAATATATTACATGGGTAGTACAAAATGTTAATGGAAGTATGTGCATTTTTTGTGATTCTGTCGTAGAAGAATTACAATTGTTATTTCCTAAATTTGAAATTACCCATAGATTTGAAATCATGCGCAATCATAGAATTGTTGAGTTTGAAGAAGCAAAAGATTGTCAAGAAAAAGATTATTACTATGGGCGTCAATGTAATGACGATTACGAAGATTCATCATTTGGAAGATATGCAGGTTCCTATGCACAAGATGAAATGGGCTATAGTGACGACGACATTGATACAATTTTTGATGGTGATCCTGATGCCTATTGGAACATTGATTAGAAGTTGCAGGGGAACCCTTGGGGATTGTCTTGGTGGCGGGATTATTGAGGGTGTTCATTGATTAAGATTCCACCGAACAATATTACTGTTGGCTGCATTTTTGTGGCTGGGACATCAAAGGGACGGTTCTTTTGATGTACTTTTGTCTAATTCTCTCTTTTCAAGACTATATTTTAACGTGTTTCACACGTTTTTTTACACCAAAATTTGAATTTTAGGTAGATTTCATTGATTTTATATTTGGATTGCACCACTTTTGGTGCAAGCGATTCATCAAACAACTGTAGCATCTCAAAACCACAAACCCTAACCACAAATGATTGTCACTTCAGGGTGAAGGTAACCTGGCCGATGTGGGGGAGTGAGGAAACAACATCTGCACTCCCGAGACGATGAGCTCAATGCCTTTGCCTGCGTCATAGGTGAGATGCAACAGTCCTTCCTATAGTTTCTCTACCCTTACCCGGGCAGTCACATGCTTGTTGAGTTCGTGTCTAAACACCTTGCATAACCTGGTATCACACCTTGCAACTACCGATTTATTGTCACCAGGCGACAACTCTGTATTCAAGTCGGCATGCCGCTTTGCAAGCACCGACAATTCGTCACACGAAACATCTAGCACCATAGTATACAATTTTAGATCGTCACACAAGCCGCAACTGTACAGCCATGCGACAAAACCATCTTCACACTAATAAAGCACTCAACTTTAGCATGTGAAACCATTTGAGCCTCACCTATTTGCTCCGATTAGCGTCCTGCTGGACGCAGTGCGTGTTGCATTTCTTCCCCCACCGCCACTACGTTCGGCGGCGGGGGTTATTCAGATATTGTCCTTCCGGACAACAAATTAGCAATATTTATTATCAAATGCTAAAGTTGAGTAATGCACAGACAATGCCAAACGAAATGAAGTCCGCTATTGACACAATAATTATTTTTTAGTATCTTTGCAGTTATGAAACAGGTAATGGATTTTACAGTGAAAGCCAATGACAAGCATGGCGATAATTATAGCTTGCTCAAGTTGGCTCCCGTGAAGGGGAGTGTGCCCCCTGTGAAACCGGGGCAATTCGTTCAGGTAGAGGTGCCTAACTCTAAAACTACCTACCTGAGGCGTCCCATCTCGATTAACTATGCCGACACCCACGAGCTGTGGCTGCTGGTGCGTCGCGCCGGAGCCGGGACACGCTCGCTGTGTGACACGCAGGAAGGTTCGGCGCTGAGCGTGGTTCTGCCGCTGGGCAACGGATTCACGACCGACGTGAAAGGCACCGCGCTGCTGATAGGCGGCGGTGTGGGCATCGCCCCGCTGCTCATGCTGGGTTCAAAGCTTGCCGTGAGAGGTGTGGACGTGCAGTTCCTGCTGGGAGCGCGCTCGATGAGCGACCTGCTAGAACTGGACCTGTTCAGACAGACCGCCCCCGTGCATGTGGCGACCGAGGACGGTTCACTGGGTCACAAGGGTCTGGTAACCACTCACCCGGTGCTGCAAAGCGATGAAATAACCCACATAGCCTGCTGCGGCCCCATGCCCATGATGAAAGCCGTGGCTGCCATTGCACGCGAGCGTGGCATCAACTGCGAGGTATCGCTTGAGAACATGATGGCGTGCGGCCTGGGAGCGTGCCTGTGCTGCGTGGAGGACACTAAAGATGAGGGTAACGTGTGCGTGTGCACCGATGGACCTGTTTTCAATATAAATCGACTCAAATGGTAAACTTAAGCGTAAAAATAGGGTCACTCACCCTCAAGAACCCCGTGATGACAGCATCGGGCACATTCGGCTACGGCGAGGAATTTGCCGACTTCATCGACCTCTCTCGCCTGGGCGGCATCATCGTCAAGGGCACCACACTGAATTCTCGCCAGGGCAACCCCTATCCGCGCATGGCCGAAACGCCTAGCGGCATGCTCAACGCCGTGGGTCTTCAAAACAAGGGCGTGGATTACTTTGCACAGCACATCTACCCGCGCATCAAGGACCTCGACACCCGCGTGATAGTGAATGTGTCGGGAGCCTCGATTGAAGACTACGTGGGCGTGTGCGAGCGCTTGCGGGGTCTTGACAAGGTTGCAGCAATAGAGGTGAACATATCTTGCCCCAACGTGAAGCAGGGCGGCATGTCGTTTGGCACCACGTGCGACGGCTGCGAGAGCGTCGTGAGCGCCGTGCGCCGCGCCTGGGACCGTACCATGATAGTGAAACTCACGCCAAACGTGACCGACATCACCGAGATAGCCCGTGCAGCCGAAGGCGCAGGCGCCGACGCTGTGTCGCTCACCAATACCTTCCTGGGCATGGCTATCGACGTGGAACGCCAGCGCCCTGTACTCTCGACCATCACCGGCGGCCTCTCTGGGGCCTGCATCAGGCCTATAGCAGTGCGCATGGTGTGGCAGGTGGCTAATGCCGTGAGCGTGCCCGTGGTGGGCCTGGGAGGCATTATGAACGGCCGCGACGCGGTGGAATTCATGCTGGCAGGCGCAACAGCAGTGCAGATAGGCACCGCCAACTTTATCGACCCGCAAGTGACCGTCAAGGCAGTAGAATACATCCAAGACTACATGCAACGCCACGGCATGGCTAGCTGTGCCGAACTCACGGGAGCTATGAAAGTATAACGAACGCACTTTCGGGCTATAAAAACGCTGCGCTTTAAGATATAAAGAACGCTTCGCTTTAAGGAATAAATTGTCCTATAGCGAAGCGTCCTTATAATGTAACATTCTTATAGCGTAGCTTTCTTAACTTATCCTTGCGGGACGAACGACTCGAAACGGCCGTCGCTGTAAAATACCATAATATTCACCACACGGCTCTCTCCTGCCGATGCCTGGGCGTTGCCACGCTGCGACGAAGCTTTGCCCATGGCACTGGCACTACGCACCATGTTTTGCAATGCCGCCATAGTAGCGCTAGCCGACGATGATGCCTGCGGCTTGCGCGACGAGTCGTTATATTCACCCGAATCGGTGTTGCCAAAATTAATGGTATTCTTGCGAACAGCATTATTCGAATCGGCAACAGGAGAGTTAAATTCTATCGAATTCTCGACGGGTTGAGAATTGGTGCCAGACATCAATGAGTTCGCATTTGGAACAATCATCTCGCCATCGCCAAACATGAGCCACATGACATTCAACGCAGGGTAAGCCGAATGGATCTTTGAAATAAGTTCGTCACTCACCTTCTTGTTGCGTCCGTTGAGCAACTGCGAAAGAGTGGGGCGGGGTATGCCACAGTTGTCGGCAAAAATCGAATTAGAGATGCCGCTTTCCTGCAAGAATATTTTCAGACGAGATACAATGTCCATGTCTCTACAATTTAATATTTATATCAAAGCGGAAACCCAAGGCAAAATAGCAAGCAGATTTCCGACGAAATTTTTCGAGAGATTTTTTGGCTTCTGGAAAATTCATTCAAATTACTGAACAAATCTCCAACCGTAGATAAGGCTCAAAAAAAGTCCCGTTTTATTCAATGAGTAAAAACAGGGTGAAAAATAGCAAAAATTCGATATACAAATGAAAACACCCTGTTAACATCATCAAATTTTGCATTTGCAAATTTAAAACACTTTATTGAATTACGCAAATTTAATTTCATAAATCTTTCAGTTTGCATTTGATTTTTTGAAAACAGCCATACAAGCGGCAGATTACAGGAGCAAAGTTACTATAGTAAAGTGTTACTTTATGCTTTGCTTGTATAGTACTGATTATTAGCGTATTATATTACATATAACACATTTACGGAATGTTCCACAGAAGAATTATATATTTTACTTTAAGCAGTGCTTTATATATTTTTATTTATTTATTGAATATCAGTATTTTACAATGATTGTAAATGATTGTTAATTGATATTTTAGATGGTTTTGTAAACTTTTTAGAACGGAATTAACCGTTTGGAAATGTAACGAAGTTTTGAAAACGCGCTGATGCAAACGCAAAGGGGAGTTTCGCGTTGCAATACCGCCCTATTCAATCACAAACATCTGTTTTCAAACAATAATTAAAGACGGCAAACCGGGCGTGGTAAAGTTACCATTTTGGGCTAACTTCTTGCTCAACTCGATTTCCTTGCGATTTTTTTCGAGGAACTACCCTATTTACAAGCCCAAATAACTGTGAGAAAAACTAACACGTCACGAAAAGCACGTTATACATTATCTATCAATGCGTTAACCGCAAAATATGGTATTTGCCGCATTTAGGGCAGAAAATTGTAAAAAAGGCATCCAGGACGCACCTGGATGCCTATGCCAAACACACAGCATGATGCCGGTGTGACTATTCAACTGAAAATGCTTGCAAAATACAGCAGATATTTTGCTAACTGGATCAAATTTTGTGACAAAAATTTTTTCGCCCTAGATCTGCCCTACTCCACGGTCATTTCAACTCGTCTTTCAGGAAGCGAGCAGTGACCGATTTTTTGCATTTAGCCACTTGCTCGGGAGTGCCCGTTGCTACCACCTGCCCCCCATCTCGGCCACCCTCGGGCCCCATGTCGATGATGAAATCGGCACACTTGATGACGTCCAGATTGTGTTCGATGACAATCACGGTATTTCCTTTTTGGACCAATTTATTAAGCACCCCGAGCAGCACCTGAATATCTTCAAAGTGGAGACCGGTTGTGGGCTCGTCGAGGATATAAACAGTGCGTCCTGTGCTCTTCTTCGACAGCTCGGCCGCAAGTTTCACACGCTGGCTCTCTCCGCCCGAGAGAGTGCTCGAGGGCTGACCGAGCTTGATGTAACCCAACCCCACATCTTGCAGCACCTTTATCTTGCCGAGAATCGAAGGAATGGCCTCAAAGAACTCCACGGCCTGGTTTATGGTCATGTCGAGGACATCAGCAATAGACTTGCCCTTGAACTTAACTTCCAGAGTCTCACGGTTATAGCGTTTTCCGGCACATTCTTCGCAAGGAACGAGCACATCAGGTAAGAAGTTCATTTCCACCGTTTTATAGCCATTGCCCTTGCACACGTCGCAACGTCCGTTTCCTGTGTTGAAAGAGAAACGCCCGGGGCGGTAGCCACGAATCTTGGACTCCGGCAACCCCACAAATAGATTGCGAATGTCGGCAAAGATGCCGGTATAGGTCGCGGGGTTAGACCTGGGCGATCTTCCCAGAGGCGACTGATCGACCGTGACGACCTTATCGATGTGCTCCAAGCCGTCAATGCCGTCGTAAGGCAACGGCTCGGCCAGAGAGCGATAGAAATGCTTGCTGAGTATGGGTTGCAGCGTGCCGTTGATGAGGCTCGACTTGCCGCTGCCGCTCACGCCAGTGACACAGGTGAAAGTGCCCAGCGGAATGCTCACGGAGACGCCTTTGAGGTTGTTGCCACGGCATCCGCTAATGGACAATGCTTTCCCGTTGCCCTCGCGTCGCTGCGAAGGCAGCGCGATGCACAGTGAGCCATTGAGGTAGTCGGCTGTGATGGTGTGCTCACGCACCATCTCCTGCGGCGTGCCGGCAAAGACGACATTGCCGCCTCTCCTGCCCGCCTTGGGGCCTATATCGATCACATAGTCGGCCTCGAGCATCATTTCCTTGTCGTGCTCCACCACAATCACCGTGTTGCCCTCGTCGCGCAACTGCTTGAGCGAGTTGATGAGCCTCATGTTGTCGCGCTGGTGAAGGCCGATGCTGGGCTCGTCGAGGATGTAAAGCACATTGACCAGCTGCGAGCCTATCTGCGTGGCAAGGCGTATGCGCTGGCTCTCGCCGCCCGAGAGCGAAGCCGACGAGCGGTTGAGCGACACATAGTCCAACCCCACATCAAGCAAGAAATTGAGGCGTCCGCTGATTTCCTTGACAATCTCGTTAGCGATCTTCCACTTGTTCTCGGGCAAATGGTTGTGCAGGTCGGCAATCCAGTCGCGCAGTTCCCTGATGTCCATCGACGCAAGCTGGGCGATGTTCTTGCCGTTGAGCCTGAAGTGCAGCGCCTCGACGTTGAGACGGTCACCGGCGCATTGCGGGCACACGGCGCGCGAATAGAACTGCCCTGCCCACTTTTGAGCCTGCGACGACGCCTCGTCGTCTTGCTGCATCTCAATGTATTTCACAAGGCCGTCAAACGACTGGAAGTAATTGGTCGTGGCAGCGGTCTCGGTCTTGATATTGAGTTTCTCGTCGGTGCCGTTCATGATGTCGTCGATGCAGTCCTCGGGCAAGTCGCAGAGCGGTGTGTCGAGAGTGTAGCCATGGCGCTCGCAGATAGCCTGTATCTGCCAGAAGATGAGAGAGTTCTTGAACTTGCCCAACGGCAATATGCCGCCAGCCTTCACGCTGAGTGTCATGTCGGGCATGATTTTCTCCCGGTCAATGACGTTGACATATCCCAGTCCCTTGCACTTGGGGCAGGCTCCCAGCGGGGAGTTGAACGAGAAGTTGTGCGGCGCCGGCTCGGGGTAAGAGAGCCCCGTTGCAGGATCCATGAGCGACTTGCTGTAGTAGCCCAGTTCTTGCGTCTCGGCGTCGAGCACCATGAGTTGGTCGCCCCCCTGCTTGAATGCCAGGTTGACGGTGTCGAGCAGGCGCCGCTCGTCCTTGCGCGCCACCTTGAGGCGGTCAACCACCAGTTCGATGCTGTGGTTGTGATAGCGGTCAACCTTCATGCCGAAGGTAATCTCCCGCAATTCGCCATCGATGCGCACATTGAGATAGCCCTTCTTGCGCAACTGCTCGAAAAGGTCCTTGTAATGCCCCTTGCGGTTCTTCACCAGGGGAGCAAGGATGTATATCTTGCGATTGTCATATTTTGACAAAATCAAGTCAAGAATCTTCTCCACCGAGTACTTCACCATTTTCTCGCCCGACTTGTAGGAATAGGCGTCGGCGGCGCGGGCATAGAGCAGTCGCAGGTAGTCATAGACCTCGGTCGTAGTGCCCACAGTGCTTCGGGGGTTCTTGTTGGTTGTCTTCTGACTGATTGAAATCACGGGGTTGAGGCCCGAAATCTTGTCCACATTGGGCCGCTCGAGCACTCCCAGCATGTTGCGGGCATAGCTGGAGAAAGTCTCAAGATACCGCCTCTGTCCCTCGGCAAAGATGGTGTCAAACGCCAGCGACGACTTGCCGCTGCCGCTCAATCCAGTAATCACAGTGAGCGCGTAGTGCGGGATGTCCACATCGATGTTCTTCAAGTTGTGAACCTTTGCACCCAGCACACTCACACATTCGGTTTCCTTGCCGTTAAGTTTCATCTATTTAGTCAGTATTTTAGTTTCGCATGTTGAAACCATTTGAGTCTCACTAATTTGCTCCGATTAGCGACCTTCCGGACGCGGTGCTTGTTGCATTTCTCCCCCCACCGCCACTACGAATGTTGGCAAAGGTTCGCTATCCGCGGCACCAGCTTCGCCGACTTACCGCTGCTCACTTTGCCGAGCTCGCTTCGCTCGGTTCGGCGGTGGTGGTTATTCAGACATTGTCCTGCCGGACAAACAATTAGTAACATTCAATTAAACACACGAAAGTTTAGTCAGTATTTATTTCCTTGTACTTTCATAATCACTGTGCCGCACGCCCAAGTTGCCATTACTTGACAACCCAGCCAGGGTCATATGCCTTGGCTTGCTTCTTGCTCAAATAGAGGCTGTCACCGACGGGCACGTTCACCTTGTAGGTCTTTCCCGAGGCATTGGGCAGGCGGTTGCTGCGTATCCACGGGTTAGCCTCGCGCAGCTGCGCATAGGTGATGCCTTGCTGCTTGGCCCAGTCAATCCAGCTGGCTACCGACGTCTTCACCTCCACCACCTTGTAATCAACAGGCTGATAGAGTTGGTCGGCACGCAAGCAGTAGCCATAGCGCTTGGGGTTCTCCATGAGCAGCTTGTAGGCAATGATGCGGAACACGTAACGCGATGTCTCGCTCACGAGCTGCAGGTCAAACGAGGTGTCCTGCCCCTGGCGGCTCAATTCGCCGTTGATGCGCCCCATGCCAGCATTGTAAGAGGCGCAAGCCGTGGCCCAGTTGCCATAGTGTGCATGCACGCTCTTGAGGAACTTGCATGCCGCCACGGTGGCCTTGACCGGGTCGCAGCGCTCATCCACATCGTCGTTGATTTCGAGGCCATACATGCGGCCTGTTGACGCCAGGAACTGCCACAGCCCCACTGCCGCAGCCGGCGACTTGATGGTGGGGTCGAGGGTGCTCTCGGTCACTGCCAGATAGAGCATGTCGAGAGGCACGCCGTTCTCCTTGAGAATGGGCGCCAGGATGGGAAAATAGCGGTTGGCGCGTTTGAGGCACAGCTGAGTGGTCGAATGCCCGTAAACAATCGAGGTGAGTTCGCGGTCAAGGCGCTCATACATGTCGGTGCGGTCAAACGAGACCGTGTCGCCAGCAAACACGACAGACTGCGGAATGTCGGGCGCAGCAACAACGGGGAACACCGCCCCGTGGGGGTGCTCCTCGGCATTGTAGTTGTTGTATTGTCCCACACCCTGCGCGCTTGCGCCCATGGCCATAAACGCCGCAGCAGCCATCATGCAACTTCTAGTTTTTCCCATATTCATGATTTTTCGCTATGTGCTATTTATTATCAGAAATTTGTCAATCTGCGACAATCACTCCACATCACCTGCGGTGCCGCCACGGTCTATGCGTCGGTAGCGAATGATGTTGATGTCGCCGCTTTTCTTGTATTTGATGCCATCGCTACCCTCGGCTTCGAGGACGTAGTAATACACTCCGGCAGGAACTTGCTTGCCGTGGTAAGTGCCGTCCCAACCCTCGAAAGGCTCGTTGAGCTCGATTATCTTGTTGCCCCAGCGGTTGAAGATGGTGCAATGGAATTTCACGATAGAGCGGTAAGAGACCTTCCACACGTCGTTCACGCCCTCGCTCGAACCCGGCGAGAACACATTGGGGCACACGAGTTCGCTCTCCCCGATGTTGACGGTGTAAGTATCGCTATACCACTCGCACGATCCTTCGGCATTGGTGGCATAGAAACGCCAGTAAGTGGTGCCGGCATCTTCAAACACCTGGTCAATCGCTTCCTGGTTGAGACGCAATTCGGGATTAGAGAAATTGCTCTCGCGCGACATCTGCCACTCCTTGTGCATGACGGCGTCGGTGCAGTAGGCAGTGAACGAGATGTGTGCCGGAGCCGACCCGCCCAGGGTCTCGCTGCCGCCTATTTTCTTCTCGTTGTCGTGGTGCTCGTTTTCCTGCACGACGATAGTGCGCACGTCGATAGCTGCGGTAGTGTAATAGTTGCTCTCACAGCTCACCTCTTCGCCCCAGAATTTCAGGAATTTGTCGCCAGTCACGGTGAACGAGGTGTTCATCGTGGGTGCAGGAAAAGCGATAGCGGGCTTGAACGACTCCTGTTTCTCTTGCACAAGAGTCTCGACCCATCCGGGATTGACGGCTGCATCATCGTCTTCGTCCTCGTCGTCATCTTCGTTTCCGTCGTGCCACACGAGGTTATTGAAACTGATGGTCAGTTCTCGATCCATAGTCTTGCGCGCGCCGTTGATGGTGTAATACACCACATCGCGGCCCGCCCCGTCCAGATTGAGCGTCACCGACCCGCAGTCGCCGTCGCTCTCCACACTCACTCCGTTGAGTTGCAGGCGAGAGACAGAATAATCGGCCACCCACACATACAAGCGGCTAGTGCCCTCCTCGATGATATACCCTTTGTTGGGCAGCACCTGGTCGATAGACGACGTAAGGCCGTCGTAGTGAACACCTTCCAGTTCCTCGGCATATCCTCCGCCGCCCTCGCCATACACATACCACTTGACGGGGTTCTCGGTGTCGGCAGTGAAAGTCATGCCCACGCCGTCGGCGTTGTAGAGCACGTAGATTTTGTTGAGTCCAGTGTTGGTTGCAGGTTCTTCCTCATACACATCACGGCTAGCTCCGGTGAACGCAATCTGCGCGTTCAAAGCAAGAGCCGCCGCCATCGACAAGGCAAGTGAAAGGTATCTAATCTTCATAGTCGTCAATCATTGGAACTCCACCATGGAGTTGTTCAAATTACAAAAGTAACAAAATTTCGCCAATTACACCCTACCCCGTTTTCAAATTAACAGAATTTAGAGATTGCTTGGTGTTACCGTAACTATTAAAATCGCGGTTGAAGACCGCTACCTTGAACCCAGAAAGTCCATTAGGACAAGAACAAGATTTTAGATTATCATTGTGTCAGGATTTGTGCTATATTGAGCGAGTATATGGGTTCATATATGAACGAAAGATAGTGCAAATCACGCCAATGAGAAGCAAAATATTTTCATTTGTTTTAATGGACTTTCTGGGTTCAAGGT
>NZ_JAZLLZ010000130.1:0-42024 GCF_045598405.1 Sodaliphilus sp. | reverse complement strand
TTTTTATCTAGTTTTACTCAAAGTCCCCGTATGCGACTTCTCCCACAAAGACACTGAGGACACAGAAAGGGCGCTGCGCTTGAAATTTGCCGAAATTAAGCTGAAAATCACTATTTTTTCAATAAAAAACATGTTATGCCGGTTTTACAGATTATATGTTTTATTTCTCTCTGTGACCTCGGTGCCTCTGTGGGAGATGGCCAAAAAAAAATTTAATCGAAATCCGCTGGTAGGTAGAAGGGACAGGTGTGGCGGGATATTGTATTGAGTACAATAAATCAACGTCTTAGCATGTTTGGGCTGGGACGCTTGTTGCATTTGTGACCCATTTGTTATATTTTTTGGGATATTAGTGAAATTTTATTTTGCCGTGTTTTATTAATTTTGCACTTGTCAAAGAATATAAACGAAACAAAAACCAAAAAAACAATACATTTGCAAATGAAAAGTTTTAAAAATTTAATTCCAGTAGCACTCGTGGCACTTGCCGCGACTACTCTACATGCAGCCACGACCGACATGACTGGCGGTCGCTGGAAAATCTCTTACGATGACCAAACCCGTATGGTGTCGCTCGCCAAGGACGGCCAGGCCGTGCTGAGCGGAGTGTATGCCAAGTTCAAAGTGAATGCCGACACGGTGAAGACCACCAGCTACACCGACGTGACGTTCAGCGACGCCACTGTCAATCCGGCAACAGGACGTGCCCGCAAGTACACAATCACCTACAAGGCCGATGATAAACCCACCGTGGAGCAGAACTTCTACCTCATGGCTGACAAGGACTACCTGCTCACCGAGGTCGTGCTGAGCAATGGCGGCGCCCAGGTGGCAAGCAACTACATCTGCCCCATCTACAGCGAGGCTAAAAACCTGTTCCTGCCACAGGATGCCAACAACCGTTTCCTCACCGTCCCCTTCGACAACGACGGCTTCGTGACCTACGGCAGTTATCCCTTGAGCCGCGGACAGTCGCTCACCTCAATGGCTAGCGGACGCTATGCCCGCGACAGCGTGTCGTTTGAGGTGACAGCAGTGTTCAACGGCGTTACCCAGAAGGGGCTCGTGCTGGGTAGCGTGTCGCACGACACATGGAAGAGCGCTGTGCGCCTCACCGGCAGCCCGCTCACGCAGGGCCACTTGTCAAAACTGGAGGTATTCAGCGGCATAACACATCCCGCCACCCGCGACCACTACAGCCGTGGCGAGGGCGTTCCCGGCTACCTCCAGCCTCACGGCACAGTGAAAGGCACCGAGGTGAAGAGCGCCATGATGATGGTGGGTCTCTTTGATGACTGGCGCACCGGTATGGAAACTTATGGCGATGTGAATGCCCAAATCGCTCCCAAGCGTCCTTACAATGGCCCCACTATCTACGGCTGGAACAGCTGGGGCGGCATGGAGAAGAACTGTAACTACGCTGGCGTGCTCTCAGTGAGCGATTTCATCAAGAAGAATCTTCAGGACAATGGCTGGGCCAAGGACGACGTAATCTACGTGGGCCTTGACTCTTGGGACAACATGAACTGGGACGAGCGCAAGGCATTTGCCGACCGCTGCCATGCCAATGGACAGAAGGCTGGTATCTACTGGACTCCCTTCAACGACTGGAGCGGTAGCGACAGCCGTGCAGTAGAAGGCAACAACGGTTACTCTTATGGCCAGGCACGTGTGAAGGTTGACGGCAAGATTATGACAGGCCGCGTCGATCCCACATCGCCCGCATCACTGTCTCGCATGAACTACTATATCACCAAGTTCCGTGAGTGTGGTTTTGAATACATCAAGCTCGACTTCATCAACGAGGGTATCAAGGAAGCCGACTCTTTCTATAACCCCGAAATCACCACCGGCGTGCAGGCCTACAACTACGGTATGAACTACCTGCGCGAACTCTGTGGCGACGACATCATCCTTGACCTTTCAATTTCTCCCCTGTTCCCCGCGCAGTATGCCGAGGCACGACGCATCAGCTGCGACGCATGGGGCGAGATGTGGCACACTAGCTACATGATGAACAGCCTCTCATTCGGCTGGTGGCTCAACCGCGTTTATTGCTACAACGACCCCGACCACTTGGTGATGGGTGGACGCAGCGAGGCCGAGAACATCTCACGCATGACCACTGCTGCCGTGTGTGGCTACTGCATCCTGGGCGACAACCTCGCTACCGAGGGCTCAGCGATAGGTCTCCCCATCTCACAGGAGAAGACCATCAAGTTCACCAGCTATCCCGAGGTCAACAAAATCATCTCTATGGGCAAGTCGTTCCGTCCCGCCTACGGTCACAAGCTCTATGGTGCCAACAACTCAGTTGACCTCTTCCAGCTCGAGGTTGAAGACAGCTACCTCATTGCTCACTTCAACTACAGTGTGGGCGACCAAAACGTGAGCCTCGACCTTGCTGGTATGGGTATTGACGCCAGCAATGTCGATCTGGATCGCAGCATCGAGTGCTGGACCAACCAGAAGGTTGACATCAGCAATGGCAAGCTCAACTACAAGTCGCTCCACGACCGTGCTCGCTTGTTCCGCTTGTACAAGAAAAATAAATAAGGAAATAAAATTAAAATATATATAACAATGAAACATTTACTCAAATTAGGAATGGGCACAGTGGCGGCAATGCTGGCTGTGCTGTGCCTTGCAACTTCTTGCAAGGACTCTAAGGATGATGTGAAGGACTATGACCCCTCAAAGCCCATCACTCTCACTGACTTCTATCCTGATTCAGGCGGTGTTGCAACCAAGGTTATCTTGAACGGAGACAACTTTGGCGGCGACGCAAGCATGATCCAGGTATTCTTCAACGACAAGCCTGCCGCTGTGATTCAGGCTATCGGCAACAAGATTTATGCCATCTGTCCCCGCAAGCCGGGCGAAGGCGACGAGCAGGGTCTCGTAAACTGTAAGGTGACCGTGAAAATCGGTGACAAGACTGTCGAGTACCCCAATCCCTTCAAATACCGAATCCAGACTGTGGTTACCACAGTGTGCGGTATCGTGGGTGCCCCCGACGACGTGGTCATGGGTGGCCTTGCGCAGACTTCATTCCCCCCTGTAACTTATCTTGCAGTGGATAATGACAACAACATCTTTGCATCGCTGCGCAACCGCAACAATTATTATAATTATAACAAGGTTATCCTGGTCAACGAGGACGAGGACGTGAGCCGTCTGCTCATCCCCGACACTGGCGCTCCACTCAACCAACCCTGTATGCTCGACGACGGCAAGACTGTATTTATCCCCACCGACAACCACAACGACTACTGGACAATGTCGAGCGAGGACATGTGGAGCCCCATCAAGCACCAGCTCAAACCCACTACAGGCATGTCAAACTTCGACATCCAGTTCAAGCACTCATTTGCTATGTGTACCGTTGACGGATACATGTATGTCCGCGACAAGCAGGGTATCCTCTACAAGTTCGAGCCCGAGACCGGTCTGACAACCCAGGTTGCTGCTGGCCTCATGAGCGGTAGTGACTCTTACACTGCCTTCTCAACCAAGAACCCCGAGGTTCTGTACCTGGCTTACACTAACAACCACTGCATCTACAGTTACAACATCAAGACCGGTGCCCACACCCTCATCGCTGGCATCAGCGGTAAGTCGGGGTACATCGATGGTAACGGCGCTTCGGCTATGTTCAACGAGCCTCGTCAGCTCATCCTCGACGAGAACGACGACATGTATATCGCCGACACCAACAACCACTGCATCCGCAAGGTGACCCCCAGCGGCAAGGTGAGCACCGTGATCGGCCAGCCCGGCAAGAGCGGTTATCAGGACGGTAGCCCCGAGATCGCACTGTTCAACCGCCCCTTCGGCGTGTGTCTCAACAAGGAAGGCATCATCTATGTGGCCGACTATGAGAACCAGTGCATCCGCCGACTCGCTATCGAGTAACACAACCGTGAGTGCTAAGCAATACTTAAATAATACATTCTAATGAATATGAAAAAGTTATTTGCAATAATATTATTACTGTGCTGCACGCTCACAGCGGTAGCGCAACAACTGACGGTGGCGGGTACCGTTTTCGATGAAAATGACGAACCATTCATCGGTGCCATCGTTTATGCTAAAGACCGTCCCGGTGCCGGCACTTCGACCGATGCCGACGGTAAGTTCTCTATCAAAGTAGGTAAGAACGACGTCCTCATCGTCTCTTGCGTGGGTTACAACAACCAGGAAATACCCATCACCAAGAGCGTGAGCGACCTCACAGTGAAAATGGAAATCTCGAGCACCATGCTCGAGGAAACCGTTGTCGTGGGTCTCGCCCGCCAGCGCAAGATCAGCACCGTGGGTGCAATCACCGCTGTTGACACCAAGGACCTGCAGGCTCCTGCAACTAACATCCAGAACATGCTCGGTGGACGTGTCCCCGGCGTGATCTCTATCCAGCGCAGCGGTGAGCCCGGTAAGAACATCTCTGAGTTCTGGATTCGCGGTATCGGCACCTTCGGTGCCAATAGCAGCGCGCTCGTGCTCATCGATGGTCTTGAGGGCGACCTCAGCCAGATCGACCCCACCGACATCGAGTCGTTCTCTGTCCTCAAGGACGCGAGTGCTACCGCTGTCTATGGTGTGCGTGGCGCTAACGGCGTTGTGCTCGTGACCACAAAGCGTGGTACTGCCGACCGTCTCCAGATCACCGGACGTGCCAACTTCACAATGTCGCACCTCACCAACATGCCCAAGTACCTCAACTCTTACGAGTATGCTAAGCTTGCCAACGAGGCTCGCGCCGTGCGTGGCAACACCGAACTCTACAGCCCCATCGAGATGGACATCATCAAGTATCACCTCGACCCCGACCTCTATCCCGACGTTAACTGGCAGAAGGAAGTCCTCCACAAGAACTCTTTCGCACAGACCTACTTCATCAACGCTCGCGGTGGTGGTAGCCTCGCTCGCTACTACCTCTCACTGGGTACCAGCATGGAGAGCGCTGCTTATCGCCAGGATAAGTCTTCTAAGTACTCTACTGCTGTGGGTTACAACACTTTGAACTACCGTGCTAACTTGGATATCAACCTCACCAAGACCACTCAGCTCTACTTCGGTGCCGACGGTTTCGTGTCAACCAAGAAAGAGCCCGGTAACAACAACACCGACGCTCTGTGGGCAACACAGCGCAACCTTACCCCCATCACCATCCCCACTCGCTACTCTAGCGGTGAACTTCCCGCCTATGGCGCCAACAATGCTTACTCGCCCTACGTGATGCTCAACAACACCGGTATGAGTAGCATTCGCCACTACCGCGGCAAGGCTACCCTCGAGATCAAGCAAGACCTCTCAATGATCACCGAGGGCCTCAAGCTCCGCATCCAGGGTGCTTATGACAACTCTTCTAACCTCAAGGAAATACGCTCTATCCTTCCCGAGATGTACTACGCTGCAACACGCAAGTACACCGGTGAGCTTGGTCTCGTGAAGCGCGTTGAGGCTCAGCCCGCAACTTATCGCCACGAGGATGCGCAGTACTACAAGTGGCACGTCGAGGGTACCGCAACTTGGGACCGCGTGTTCGGCGACCACCGCGTGGGCGCGCTCGCTTATTATTATATGAGTAGCGAGCAGACCATGGACGGCAACATCGACTCTAAGGATGCTTCTCTGCGCAGTATGTACGCAATTCCCATCCGCTACGAGGGTCTCTCTGGACGTTTGACTTACGGCTTCAAGGACACTTACTTCATGGACGTAAACTTCGGTTACACCGGCTCTGAGAACTTCGAGGCTGGTCACCGCTTCGGTTTCTTCCCCTCAATCGGTCTCGGTTGGGTTCCCACTAGCTACGACTGGCTCCACAAGGCAGCTCCCTGGCTTAACTTCTTGAAAATCCGTGCTTCTTACGGTACAGTAGGTAACGACCGCCTCACCAACGAGCGCTTCCCCTATCTCACTCTCATGCAGATGAGCACCAGCGGTGGCGGCTGGGGTAGCACCAGCGGTTGGATCACCGAGGAACGCGTGGGTGCCAACAACCTGCGCTGGGAGCGTGCCAAGAAGGCCGACATCGGTATCGAAGGTAAGCTCTTCAACCAGAAACTCGAATTCGTAGTTGACTTCTTCCAGGATATGCGCGACGGTATCTACCAGCGCCGCAGCCAGATCCCCTCTTACGTAGGTCTCACCCAGATGCCCTTCGGTAACGTGGGTAAGATGAAGAGCTACGGTAGCGACGGTAACATCTCTTACACTCACGACTTCGGCAAGGACTGGTCGATAACAGGACGTGCTAACTTCACTTACAGTGCCAACAAGGTTGAGAACTGGGAGCAGACCGAGCAGCCCTATGACTACCAGAACTACACCGGATATGTGAACAACGCATTCCGCGGCTATATCTCTCTCGGCCTCTTCCGCGACGAGCAGGACGTGGCTCAGAGCCCCGTGCAGACCTTCGGCTCTTACACCGTGGGTGATATCAAGTACAAGGACGTGAACGGCGACGGTAGAATCGACGAGGACGACAAGGTGCCCCTGTCTTATCCCAACTATCCCCGCCTCATGTACGGCTTCGGTCTCGAAGGACGCTGGAAAAACCTTTCAGTGGGCGTTATGTTCAAGGGTACTGGCAACACCGACTACTACTATGTTAACGGTACTACCAACGGTGAGGGTTACATCCCATTCTACAACGGTGAGACTGGTAACGTGCTCACAATCGTTGCCGACCAGAAGAACCGCTGGACTCCCGCCTCTTACTCTGGAACAAAGGACACCGAGAACCCCAACGCACTGTTCCCCCGCCTGAGCTACGGACGCAACGAGAACAACACCCAGCACTCTACATTCTGGCATGCTAACTCTCGCTACCTCCGCCTCCAGGAAATCAACATCAACTATCACCTCGAGTCTTATGGCGTGATCAAGCGTCTCGGCGTCAAGTCTATCGACTTCCAGGGCGTGATTTCTAATCTGGCAGTTTGGAGCCCCATGAAGCTGTGGGATCCCGAGCAGAGCGAGTACAATGGCGGTGCTTACCCCATCCCCACTACCTACGCTTTACAGATGTATATTAATTTCTAATAAACCGCAACATTAAAATATAATATGAACGCTATGAAAAGTTTAAGAAAACTCTTTTGGCTCGCTATAGTGGCGGTGGTAGTAATGGCTACATCGTGCGAGAAATTCCTCGATGTTGACGGTTACTTTGACGACACTTTGAAGTATGACTCTATATTCACTTCGCGCAACAATCTGGAGCGTTACCTCTGGGGGGCCGCAGGTGAACTCCCCGACGAGAGCGCTATCTTCGGTAACGATGTGATTCCCGGTGAAACTGGTACCGACGAAATCTTTACTCTCATGACCGAGGGCCTCTTCCACGGCAAGGCTCTCACACTGGGCCTCGTGAGCCCCAGCAACCTCCGTGGCATGAACACCTGGAATCCTTGCTACAAGGTCATCCGCAAGGCCAACGTGATCATCAGCCGCATCAACGAGTGCCGCGACCTCACTCCGCTGCAGCGTGCCGAGCTGGTGGGTTATGCCCACTTCATGCGCGGATATGCTTACTGGCAGATTCTACAAGTTCACGGACCCGCTGTGATCATCGGCGACGAGGTGCTTGACAACAACCAGGACGCTTCCTACTACGAGCGCGGACGCGCAACCTACGACGAGACCGTTGACTACATCTGCAACGAACTCGAGGAGGCTGCTAAGTACATCCCCAGCGAGGTGCCCGTCAACAACTTCGGACGCCCCACACGCGGCGCCGCTTATGGCATCATCGCTCGTGTGCGCCTCCAGGCTGCAAGCCCCGCTTTCAATGGTGGAGCGGCCGCTCGCCGTTACTTCGGCACTTGGACCCGCAGTACCGATGGCGCTTACTACGTGTCACAGGAATATGACGAGAACAAGTGGGCTCTTGCAGCAGCAGCTTGCCAGCGCGTCATCGACATGAAGAAATATGAACTCCACACCATGCCTCGAGTTGTCGAGAGTGGCGACGTGAGCGAGAAGACCGAACCGCTGCCTGCCAACGTCAGCGATCTCGACTTCCCCTATGGCGCTGGTAACATCGACCCCTTCAAGTCTTACTGCAACATGTTCAACGGTACCACTTATCCCGTTCAGAACAAGGAGCTCATCTGGGGTAAGAAGTCTGGCTCTATCCGCGACTTCACACAGCAGTCGTTCCCCATCTACATGAATGGTTTCAACGGCATGTGCATTCCCCAGAAGGCTATCGACCAGTTCCGCATGAAGAACGGTAAGACTATCGAGCAAGCCAAGATCGACGGCGAGTACAGCGAGACTGGTGTTGCGCGCACACAGAGCGTCTTCTCTGGCTACCGCCTGCTCCGTGGCACTAACAACATGTATGTCAACCGCGAGTGGCGTTTCTATGCTTGCGTTGGTTTCAACGGCTGCTACTGGCCCGGAACTTCTTGCAGCAACAACAACTTCAGCCAGCAGACTGTTTACTACTACAATGGTGCTAACGCTGGTAGCGACAAGGCCATCCAGGAGCCCCGCAACCGCTGTATCACTGGTTACGTCCTCAAGAAGTACATCCATCCTGAGGACAACTGGTACAACGGCGACGGTTCTACCCGCACCGACAAGACTTTCGCTATCATTCGCTATGCCGAGATTCTCCTCTCTTATGCCGAGGCTGTTAACCACCTCACTCAGTCTCACACAGTGAAATTGGCTAGCGGCGAGACTTACACCATTTCTCGCGCATCTAACCTTGCCGACGCTACGTTTGCTGTCAACCAGGTACGCTTCCGCAGCGGTCAGCCCGCTCTCAGTGCCGACGAGCTTGCAAGCGAGGAAGCGCTCGATGAAGCAATCCGCCACGAGCGTTTCGTTGAGTTCTTCTGCGAGGGCCGCCGTTTCCACGACGTGCGTCGTTGGGGTATCCTTGAAGAGGTTGAAAGCGAGCCCATGACTGGTATGAACGTTGAGGCCGATGCTGCCAACTACTATGTTCGCACCATCATCAACCACAGCGACTACCGCAACCGCGTGTGCGACAAGAAGATGGTATTCATTCCCCTCGAGCGCAACGAGGTGCGCAAGTCTAAGTCTCTTGACCAGAATCCTGGTTGGTAATTTATAATAAAATTGATTTTTCACGACAATAATTTATAAGATTATGAAAAGCAAATTATATATTGCACTCGCTCTGCTTGCCTCTGTCGCTCTCACCAGTTGCGACGAGGACGCTCAATTCCGCGGCGAACTCTACAAGAAGGTGATATATGTGCTCAGCAACACTGACTACACCTTCGAGGCCGAGCATGCTCTGGGCGAGACTAGCACTGGCTATGTAACCGTGTATTGCGGCGGCACTGAGCACATCAGCAAGGATGTCACCGTGCAGCTCGAATATGATGACGAGGCTGTGGGCAAGTACAACTACATCAACTATGACCTTGACGAGTCTAGGTATGCTCACGAGCTCGACCCCAAGCATTACACTATCGAAAACTTCAGCGTGGTTCTCAAGGCTAACAGCCCCGACAACTACTCTCTGCTCCCCATCAAGATTAATCCCGACGGACTGAGCCCCGACTCAATCTACTTCATCCCCTTGCGCATCAAGAGCGCTAGCGCACACGAGATTAACCCCGACAAGCAGTATGTTATGTATCGCGTCCTGCTCAAGAACGAATATGCGACAATGAAGAATACTACCTATTATCAGGTAACTGGTGTTGAGACTCGTGGCTCTGATGCCGCTGGTATCTCTATCACTCGCATCGTGGCTCCCGTGAGCAAGAACCAGGTGCGCTTCTTCGCTGGTACTACTACCTACAACCCCACTACTGTAACCAAGGAAGAGATTGCCAAGCTGGCGCTGATGGCTACTATCAATGCCGACAAGTCAATCTCCGTTTCTTCTTACAGCGGTTGTGAGGTTGAGCAGATCGAAGACCCCGAGTCTAACTTCTGTGAGGTAAATGCCCGCAAGCAGTATGTTTTCCACTTGCATTATCGTTACAAAGACACTAACGGTAACTGGGTGGAAATGGTTGAGAACTGCGTACAGCGCAACTAATTTAAAATAATATGGTCCCGGAAATTCCGTAAACTCTGGAATTTCCGGGCACTATATGAAATAAAAGAAACCCCGAATGAAATGCGTGCTGAACTTCTGCCAGAGTACACGACTTACCTGCGATAGGCGATATTTGACAAGACAAAATCGGAAACTTAAATAATTTTAATTATTTTAATTTCTTTCAGTTCAACTTTCGTATTAGATCCGCGAGGGAGCTCTTTAAGTAACGCATTTCCACACGGCAGTAACATGATTATTATGAAACAACTTTTTTTATCGGTATTGGTGTCAGTAGCGGCATTGACCCAGGCTGCCACACCCAAGGTTCAGCCAGTTGACTATGTAAACCCCTATATGGGGGCCATCAGCCACCTGCTGCAACCCACGTTGCCCACCGTGCACGTGCCTTACGGTATGATGCGCGTCTATCCGCAGCGCGGCAGCTATGTCGATACTCGCATCAACGGACTGCCCGTGCTCTGCCTCAATCATCGTGAGAATTGTTGTTTCAACATCTCGGCTACGCAGTCGCAGCGATTGTCTCACGTCATCAACACCGACTGGGACAACGAGACCGTGAAGCCCTATTACTACAGCGTGGACATTGACGGTCAGCGTGTGCACGCCGAGTATGCTCCCGCCCAGCATTCTGCCATCTACCGCTTCACCTTCCGCGACAAGGAGCCCGGATATGTTGTGGTCAATGGCAACGAGATGACCGTCAGCGGCAACGAGATCTCTGGCTTCCAGAACACCTGGGGCAATGTGAGGGTATATTTCGTTGCTCAGGCCGACGCGGCGCCTGTCAAGGCGGGTGCGCTGCATCACGGCAGCATCACTGCCGACAAAACTGGCCATGGCGCTGTCGCTTTGCAGTTTGCTGGCAACAGCACAGTGAACTTGCGTTATGCAGTGTCGCTCATCAGCGTGGATCAGGCTCGTGCCAGCCTCAAAGACGAGATTAGCACATTCTCTCTCGACAAGGTGGCTGAGCAGGCTCGCAAGCAGTGGAACGACGAGCTCGGCAAGATTATCGTTGATGCCCCTGCCAGAGAAAGCGACCTCAAGGTGTTCTACACATCGCTCTATCGCTGCTATGAGCGCCCCGTGTGCATCAGCGAGGGTGGACGCTACCGCAACCCCAGCGACGGCAAGGTTTATGACGACAACGGCCACAAGTTCTACACCGACGACTGGCTGTGGGACACCTATCGTGCCACACATCCGTTGCGAGTGTTCATCGCTCCCGACCGCGAGGTGGATATGATAACCTCGCTCATTCGCACTGCCGAGCAAGACCGCAACCACTGGTTCCCCACTTTCCCATCGCCCACTGGCGACTCGCGGCGCATGAACTGCAACCACGGTGTTGCTGTTGTGGCCGATGCTTGGGCTAAGGGGCTGCGTGGGTTCGACCTCGGCAAAGCTTACGATTACACCCGCCGCGCCATTGAGGAGAAGACCCTCATGCCATGGCAAGGAGGCAAGGCTTGCGGCGTGGATTCTTTCTATCACAAAAATGGTTATGTTCCCGCCCTTGCCCACGGCGAGAAGGAAACCGATCCTGGCGTTAACGGTTTTGAGAAACGCCAGCCCATTCCTGTGACTCTGGGCACCAGCTACGACCAGTGGTGCCTCTCACGCATCGCTGACGCTCTGGGACGCGACGACGACGCGCAGCGCTATCTCAAGTGCAGCTACAACTACCGCAACCTCTTTAACCCCGAGACTGGCTTCTTCCACCCCAAGGACAAGGACGGCAATTTCTTGCCCGGCATTGACTACCGCTTTGCTGGCGGGCTGGGTGCTCGCGAATATTACGACGAAAACAACGGCTGGGTGTATCGCTGGGACGTACAGCACAACCCTGCCGACCTGATATCTCTCATGGGCGGTCGCGACAACTTCTGCGACAACCTCGACCGCACCTTCAGCGAGTGGCTGGGTAAGAGCAAATTTGAGTTCTACAGCCAGCTGCCCGACCACACTGGCAATGTGGGTCAGTTCTCCATGGCCAACGAGCCCTCGCTGCACATCCCTTATTTATATACTTACGCCGGACGCCCCTGGATGACGCAGAAGGTGATCCGCGACCTCGTGCACGAGTGGTTCCGCGACGACCTCATGGGAGTGCCTGGCGATGAAGATGGCGGCGGCATGTCGGCTTTTGTGGTGTTCTCGATGATGGGTTTCTATCCTGTCACTCCGGGGCAACCTGCCTACACGCTCGGTAGCCCATTCTTCGGCAACATCACTTTGAAACTTGCTGGGGGCAAGTCTCTGCGCATCGTGGCACAGAACTGCTCCGACAAGGCTAAATATATACAGAGTGCTACGCTCAACGGACGACCGCTCAATCGAGCATGGTTCAGCCACGACGACATCAAGAACGGGGGCACACTGGTGCTGGTCATGGGCGAGCGCCGCAACACGGCATGGGCTTCAGCTCCCGGACAGGAACCGCCCAGCGCTCTACCGTATCCCGCTAAATGATAAATATTAAACATAGAACACATACTTAATTAATAATAGAGAATGAGATTACTAAAACTTGCATCATTTGTCTGCGCCGTGGCAGTGGCTACAGCAGCCCATGCCCTGGACGTGGAGTGGGTGGCTTCGACTGCTTCTGCTCCCTGGCTGCCACAGAATGATTACAGCGTTTCCAAGTTTGACCAGCACACGGTCTATGACGTGATTGTGACACGTTACACCGAGCAGACCATGCTGGGGTGGGGCGGTTGCTTCGGCGAACTCTCATGGGATGCTCTCAACCTGCTCGGAAAGAAGGATCAGGACAAAGTGCTCAACGAGTTGTTCAACACCAAGACTGGCATTGGCTTGACTTTCAATCGTTTCCCCATCGGCGCCAATGACTTTGCTCGCGACTGGTACAGTCTCGACGAGACTCCGGGCGACTACGCTCTCAAGCATTTCAGCATCAAGCGCGACAAGAAGTGCATGATTCCGCTCATCAAGAAGGCTCTCGCCGTGAACCCCGACATGACTTTGTGGGCTTGCCCCTGGAGTCCTCCCACTTGGATGAAGAGCAACCACAACTATGCTACCAAGGCCGATAAACTCAACGGCATGGATCCCAAGCTGGAGGTAAAGACGGGGGCCGAGGATATGGTCTTTCAAGACGAGCGCACGCTCGATGCCTATGCTCGCTACCTGTGCAAGTTCCTCACTGAATATAAGAAGGCTGGCGTGAATGTTGGCATGATTATGTTCCAGAATGAGCCTTACACTCACAACATCTGGCCCAACTGCTCATGGAGCCCCCGCGGCATTGCTAATTTTGTGGGCAAATACCTGGGACCGCGCATGCGTCGCGAGCACAAGGACGTGGAGCTGTGGCACGGCACGATGAACACCAGCAACTTCGATGACCTCATGACCGTGATGACCGACCCCGAGGCTGGGCAGTATTTCACCGGCATGGGCTTCCAGTGGGAAGGCAAGGACGTGCTCAAGCAAATCCACGGTGCGCTGCCACACATGAAGATGATGTGCACCGAGAACGAGTGCGGTAGCGGCACTTTCGACTGGCCAGCGGCTGAAAAAACTTTCGACAATATAAAGACTTATCTTGAAGGTGGTTGCGGTGCTTATATGTACTTCAACATGATTCTCAAGGACAAGGGAACCAGCTCATGGGGATGGGATCAGAACGTGCTCGTGCGTGTTGACTCGAAGACTCACACTGCACAGTTCACCCCCGAGTTCTACCTCATGAAGCACCTGGGCTACTACGTGAAGCCCGGTAGCGTGAAGATGAAGACTATGGGCAACGACGAGAATTTGCTCGCCTTCAGGCTTGAGGACGGCTCCACGGTGGTCTTTGTTGCCAACAAGGACAAGAACGACCGCAAGGTCACCGTGGCTCTCAAGGGCGACGTGATCACGTTCAATCTCAAGGCAAAGTCGTTCAACACCGTCTTAATCAAGAAATAACTTTCTCGGTTGATGGTGCGATTTTGCCGAGCACAGCTTATTTTTGCACCGAAACGCGATTTTGCGACAGTTACTGATTTCACGACTTTTCAGGCACTTCTGTTTTGGACCAGTTTTTTGGTTCAAAACTCGCTCAAAAAAGTGATAAAAGTGATCAACCTGATAAATTGGTGATAAAAGTGATAAACATGATTAATGTGATAAGCGTGATAAAGTCGATAAATGTGATAAATCAGCACTTTTTCATGCCCGTTAACCAGGCAAGCCACCGTGCCCGAGGGGTCACCCGAGGGAATAATAAAAAAAAGATTATGATAAAGAAATCACTATTACTGGCATCATGCCTTGCTTTAGCACTTGCCGCCACTGCCCAGAAGGTGGAGTGGCGCACATCGACCGAGGGTAACTACTGGCAGCTCAACAAGACTGCCAAGCTGACAACAGCACCTGCGGCAGGTGCTCAGGTAATTGAGATCACTGATGTCAAGAAGCAGACGCTCGACGGCATGGGCGGTTGTTTCAACGAGCTGGGCTGGGACGTGCTGTGCGAGGTGAGCCCCGAGCAGCGCCAGGACGTAATCAACAAGCTCTTCAGCAAGGACGAGGCCAACTTCACTTATTGCCGCATGCCCATCGGCTCGAGCGACTTCGCGATGAACTACTACTCGCTGTGCGACGTGGACGGTGACTACAACATGATAAACTTCTCCATCGACCGCGACCGCCACATCCTCTTGCGATACATCAAGGAAGCGCAGAAGGTGCAGCCCGGACTCAAGATTTGGGGCTCGCCTTGGACTCCTCCGGCTTGGATGAAGACCAACAACCACTATGCTAGTTCCTACGACAACGACAAACCCAATCACAACGGCCTGCCGCGCGAGAAGGAACAAGAGCTCGACCGCACCGGCATTCGCATGGAAAAGGGTGTATTGCAGGCCTATGCGCTTTACTTCTCTAAGTATGTCCAGGCCTATGCCAAGCAGGGCGTGAAGATATATGCCATCAACGTGCAGAACGAGCCTTGCTCGCCCACTAAATACTCTAGCTGCCCCTGGAACCCGCAGGACCTCGCTTACTTCGTGGGCAACTTCATGGGACCGCAGTTTGAGAAGGACGGGCTCGACACCGAGATTTACCTGGGTACCTGCAACCGCGACAACCCCGACTGGAGCCGCACTGCTCTCAACGACCACAAGGCAAAGAAATACTGGGCTGGAGAGGGTTTCCAGTGGGACGGCAAGGGTGCTATCCCTTATATCAACAAGGAATATCCTCTCCTCAAGATGATGCACACCGAGGCCGAGTGCGGCAATGGCTCTAACGACTGGGGCGCTGCCGAGCACACCTGGTGGCAGATGAGCCACTACCTGCGCAACGGCTGCGTCGTGTTCTCTTACTGGAACATGGTGCTCAGCAAGGGCAACGTGAGCCCATGGGGATGGAAACAGAATGCGCTCATCTCGGTTGACCCCGCTACGCAGACAGTGACCTACAATCCTGAGTTTTACCTCATGAAGCACCTGTGCCACTGGCTCAATCCCGGTGACGTGCGTCTTGAGACCACCGATCGTGACGACGTGCTCGCCTTTGCATGCAACGATGGCTCAAAGGTTGTGATGCTCGTGAACCGCACCGGCGACGACCGCAGCCTGAGCATCAAAGTGGGCGGTCAATACCTCAACCAGGTGCTCAAACCCCACTCCTTCCACACGATATACTTAAAATAAATATAGGTTTAACCGTTTGAGAGATTAACGGATTAATGTGATGAAAGTTAAACTTTTAAACTTTTAAACCTTTAAACCTTTACAAAAAAACAATATGAAATTTTACAAAAAAATGATTGCGCTTGCTGCTGTGGCGTCGCTGGGACTCGCGGCAACTGCGCAAAACGAACTCTTCCGTGACCCCAATGCTCCCATGCACGACCGCATCATGGACTTGCTCTCACGCATGACCGTTGAGGAGAAAATCTCCATGATGACCCACAACGCTCCGGCTATTCCGCGCTTGGGCATTGACAAGTTCTACATCGGAAACGAGGCCCTGCACGGCATCGTGCGCCCGGGCAAGTTCACTGTGTTCCCACAGGCTATCGCGCTATCGGCAACATGGAACCCCAATCTCATCCACTCGGTTTCATCCGCTATCAGCGACGAGGCTCGCGGCAAGTGGAACAAGTTTGAACTGGGCAAGAAGCAGCACGACGGTTCTAGCGACCTGCTGTGCTTCTGGTCGCCCACTATCAATATGGCTCGCGACCCACGCTGGGGACGCACCCCCGAGACCTACGGCGAGGACCCCGTTCTCACCGGTAACATTGCTATGGGATTCGTGCGCGGTCTCCAGGGCGACGACCCTCGATACATCAAGACCGTGTCAACCCTCAAGCATTTCGCTGCCAACAATGAGGAGCACAACCGTGCAAGCTGCAATGCTGTCATCAGCGAGCGTGACCTGCGCGAATACTACTTCCCCGCCTATGAGATGTGTGTCAAGAAAGCCAATGTGCAGAGTGTCATGACTGCCTACAATGCAGTCAACGGCATACCCTGTGTGGCTAATCCCTACCTCATCCAGAAGGTTCTCAAGCAGGACTGGGGATTTGACGGCTTCATGGTGAGCGACTGTAGCGCACCGCAGTGGATGGTCACCCAGCACAAGTATGTCAACGACTACGAGACTGCTGCCGTGCTCATGATGAAGGCAGGAATGGATCTTGAGTGTGCCGACAATGTATATACACAGCCCCTTCTCGACGCTTATCACCACTATCGCGTGACCGATGCCGACATCGACTCGGCTGCTTACCACCTGCTGCGTGGACGCATGCGTCTGGGCGTGTTTGACGACCCCGATCTCAACCCCTATAACAAGATCAGCCCCAGCGTGGTGGGCTGCAAGAAACACCAGGAACTCGCTCTTGAGACTGCTCGCCAGAGCCTTGTGCTGCTCAAGAACGACAAGAACATCCTCCCCCTTAACCCCAGCAAGGTCAAGAGTGTGGCTGTCGTTGGCCTCAACGCTGCCCGCTGCGAGTTTGGCGACTACAGCGGTACGCCCGTCAACGAGCCCGTCACCATTCTCGACGGTATCCGCAACCTCGTGGGCAACCAGGTGAAGGTCGTTCACGCTCCCTGGGTATCAAGCTCAAGCGGTTACAAGCCCATCAGCAAGGAGTTCTTCCCCCGTGGCATCAAGGCCGAGTACTTCACCAATGCCAACCTCGAAGGCTCTCCCTCAACCACCCGCATCGAGGATGAGATTTACTATGATCCCGCTTCTCAACCACCCGATCCCGCACGTTCGTTCGCACCCATGTCGGCTCGTTGGACTGGCGAACTCTGCCCCACAGTGAGCGGTGAATACACCATCTCGCTCAAGACCGACGACGGCTGCCGCATGTGGATCGACGGCAAGAAGGTTATCGACGCATGGGTGAACCGTCCCGCTGCCGAGGACAAGATTCCCATCACCCTCGAGGCTGGCAAGAAATATGACATCAAGATTGAGTACTTCGACGGTGGCGGCGACGCATTTGCCCGTCTCTACTGGCGTGCTCCCTCGGTTGACGAGAAGCAGCGCATGGAATTCTTCGGCGACGCTATCAAGGCCGCTAAGTCTTGCGACTACACCATCGCTGTGATGGGTATCGACAAGAGCATCGAGCGCGAAGGCCAGGACCGCTACACAATGGATCTCCCTGCCGACCAGAAGGAGTTCCTGCGCGAAATCTACAAGGCTAACCCACGCACCATCCTCGTCCTCGTGGCTGGTAGCTCGCTCTCAATCAACTGGGAGAAGGAGAACTTGCCCGCTATCCTCGACGCCTGGTATCCTGGCGAGCAGGGTGGCAACGCAGTGGCCGAGGCGCTCTTCGGCAAGATGAACCCCGGCGGCAAGCTGCCCCTCACGTTCTACTCGTCGATGGACGACCTCCCCGAGTTTGACGACTATGCCATCAACACTGGCAAGGGCCGCACCTACCAGTATTTCACTGGCAAGCCGCTCTACGAGTTCGGTTACGGTTTGAGCTACACCACTTTCAAGTACAAGAACCTCAAAGTCAATGCCGCAGGCGACAAGGTGAACGTGAAGTTCGACCTCACCAACAGCGGCAAGTGCGACGGCGACGAGGTAGCACAGGTCTATGTACACTATCCCGAGACAGGCACCTACATGCCCATCAAGCAGCTCAAAGCCTTTGAGCGCGTGGCTGTGGCCAAGGGCAAGACCCGCGCGATGGAACTCACCATCGACAAGGCCGACCTCCGCTACTGGGACGACAAGACTGGCGGCTTCGTCACTCCCAAGGGCGAATACCAACTCATGGTAGGCTCATCATCAGCCGACATCCGTCTCAAGGGCACATTCACAATCGAGTAAGGCCGAAACGTTTTTTGGAAATTAAAATGACAGGCGGTCACTGATAGTGAAGTGACCGCCTGTCATTTTAATCTCCTAAGCGTGTTTGTAACTCATTGAGATCGATGCCTTCAATACGTTCGCTTATTGATTTGCTCTGTAAACAATCCTTGATATTGCTAATAAATTCAAAATCATTTGTGACAATAATGATTTTGTCTATATTGTTTCTGCTTTCTAACTCGATTGCTGTTGCAAGCATATCATTGTCTTTAATGTTATGGTCAAAACCTGTGGGTAGTAAATCCCTATTTACATTATCATGAATAGACACAAAGTGAGGAAAATCTTCTTTTTTGCGTCTTAGTTGCAAACGAGCCATTCTCGCTCTTTCTTTTTTAGTAATATCTGCATCATGTGCGAGTCCGTCAAGTTCTTGTTCCATTGCTCTTGGAATAACTATTTTATCATGCGTTAAGTCAAATTGGTCAAGGACTTTTGGCATATCCATAAATACATTCGTGTCGATGATATATACTGTCTGCAATTGAATATTAGGAGTTGGAATGGGGGCATCGTGGTTATGGTGAACCATCCTTTGTTTGATATCGCTTATGCGAGACAATACATTAGTATCGTGTAAGATGCATTGTTGTGCATCCGATTCTATTTGCTCAAGTATATTCACATAATGTGATTGCAATTCATTGATATCAGTAGATGGAATTTGGGCATCAAGGTTATCAAGTCTCTCATGTAGAGAATTGAACCATTGGTCTTTCATTTCTTCTGCAATATTGTTAAGTTCTTCTGCTTTGTTTATAATGTTTTGATTGCCTGAAATGTAATTTAGTATTTCGTAAATATTTTTGCAACTATACAGTATGGTATTGACTAGTGTGTGAGACGGGGTTCTTTGAAACTTCAACAAATATTCCCGAGCAAAATGTATATGTCTGTTAAGTATATGTTCAACGTAAGGAGCATATAAAGCCTTTTTGTTGTATTTACATATTTCTGATTCAGAGTGTTTATAAACTAAAGGAATGTTGTAATCAATCCCTTTGTAATTAACAACAAAAGGCTGAAAAGAATAATAGATATCATCGCAAACACAAAAATTGCATGTTCTAACTTCATCAATGTGATAGTAACAGATATCATTTTCGATGATACAGTTGGAGACTAACTGGTTGTCGTCAAATTCACCTTCTACATAATCAATACACACTATTAGATTGTCAAGTTGTTTGACAAACTTCTTAAAGTCATCTGTTATCTTTTGCAATGAAAAGAACACAATAGGGATGTAGTTGGTTGTCAAACTTATATTTGTGTCTAAATTAGACATAAAAATTTCTTTACACGCAACAATATTTGAGTAGGTAATTGTATTGTCTTCTTGATTTAAAATGAAGTTCTCTTTTTCTTCTTGACTAGATGGTTTATAAATCACGGATTTGTTCTTACCATCGAAGAATTTGTCAAGCAATGAAACTTGCAATATGTCATTGCTTGCTAATAAGTCATCAATGTATCTTGAGTTGTTAAAAGTGCAAACATATAGTTGTTGCGTCTTTAAGTCGTAACAGATTTTACACTTAAGGGTGGCAATAAAATATTCCATGCGTTCGCACTGCATAGATGTTACGCTTCTTCCCAAGTTGTTGTCAACTAATTCCTTTCTTTGGATTCTAAGTGTTGTTTCAGGAGAACGCTGTAGTATATTCCAATCAGGGTGTGCCTCAAAATCCACAGAATGTAAAGACGATGCTTGTAATAAATCTGTATTGAAATCTGAACCTAAAAATTCTGAAACCCATAATTCGACTATCTCGTAATTAGTTCGCAGTTTTGTCTGTGTTCTAATCGACTGTTTTCCTGTAAGAGTCAAGCTTATCTCGTTGTCGTTGTCAGTGACAAGATGATAGTTAACTAATGCTTCTACAGCATTATCAAAGATCTTTTTTTCAGAGAGATCCTCATAACGGTTTTCAGACGGGTCGTTAATTACATTAAATCCTAAAATAGTTGCTATTTCTGTTTTTTTCATACTTCTATTGCTTTTAGAAAGTATGCGGCAGATAGCTTTATCAAAGGCATTTGTGTTTTCTGTATCTGCACAGCAGCATGTGTAACTTCCTTTAGCAAAATGCCAATCTAAATTTACTGTACCAAGTATTATTGTTTTATTGTTCATATCCAAGTAAAGTTTTTAATTCACGATAGTCTATAATGATACCATTATTTTTTTTGATTGTGTCAATAACATTTCTATAAATGTATTGTCCATCATTCGTTCTTGCCGTCTCGGAATAATAGAAATCACGATTACCTACTATTATGAGCAAACGGCGAGCTCGTGACAATGCAACATTTAGACGCTCGGGGGTTCGAGTGAATCCCAATCTTTTAGTTCTTACTGTTGAAACGATAACAATACCGCTTTCCTGTCCTTGAAATTTATCAACGGACTTTGTGGATACTTTTATCTCGTTACGGTCACAGAAGGACTGTAAGGTTCGCCTAATCTTTTGGACTTGCGTAGCATAGAAACTGATTACACCTATTTTGCTTTCTGTGATTTTAACCTCTGTTTTTTTGCATTTTTGCCAATAATTCATATATCGGTCAAAGCCATCAGCTTTAGATAATGCTTCAATTACTAATCTGACGGCTTCTACTTCTTTTTCATTATATATTGAACTTCCGTCACCTCCTAGTTCCATGCCGTCAGGGACATCAACCCAAATTGTATGGACATGTGGTTGTATGAATCTACCTAGAGAAAGGCCATGGTATCTGCTGTCTCTTTCTGAAAAATCTGGAATGTCAATCTTTCTTAAGTCGAGACCGCAAGTTAAACCGCCTGAATCATTTTTGTAGAATTGGGATACCATATCGTTAATATGTGAATGCATACGATACTGGATATTAAATGTTGCCTTTATTGTTGGAGATATAAATGGATGCATGATTAAACGCTTGAAGAGTGATTGCTCAACAAGTTCGCGTCTAAATTGTTTGTCTAATTCTGCCACCAGCTCGGGGTCAATTGCCTGAATTTTTTCAAAGAAATCATTTTCAAAAATAACAGGTGGAAGCTGACGGTGATCACCGATAATAATTGATTTGCGTGCATAGCACAAAGGCATTAGTAGCTCAGGTAGAGTGGCTTTGCTTGCTTCGTCAACTATAACTACGTCAAACCCTTCTCCCTTTTCATAATCCTTGAAATCTTTAGAATTGACTCTTCCGCAAGTCATGCAAAGAACATTTGAGTTCTGTATATACTGTTTAGCAAACAGTTTTCGCATACTTTGATCCGGATTATTTAAAGCTTGTTTCCATTCTATTAGGATATCGGAATATAGATCATTAGGTTCTATGCGTTGAACAATATGATTCATCCATGTATATACGATATTATTTGATGATATGGACTCATCCTGACCGTTAATCCAATTTTTAATTCTTTCCTCAGAAAAAGGAGCACCCTCATCCTCGATTTTGTCTGTATCAGCTTTTCTAAGGGGCTTAATGAGCATCATGTTGCGCCAAGAGGGAGAACCTTCAATAATAGCGGAATTACTAAATAATCGATTTAGTGCGTTATCAATCGCCAAATTAGTTTGCGAAGTAAGCATTATGCGAACCTCTTGGTCCTTTCGAATATGCTGCCATATTAATTCCGAAATCACGGTGGTTTTCCCTGTACCAGGAGGCCCTTGTAAAAGACATAAATCTTGAGCATAGAGTCCCTTCGTCACAGCTTCTTGCTGTGACGGGTTCAGTGATAACATTTGACTTTCTAGACATTCAATATATTTAGGTGTTGAAGCTATTGTTTCAGAATTCAAGCCAATAAATTCTTCTGTCGCTTTTGCTCTAGAAGAATTGAAAATAAAATCTTTTAGAGAACTGTTCTGCAAAAGATTGGGTTTTTCTATTTTTTTCAGTGCTTCGTACTCTCTGTTTAAAAGCACTTGCTCCTTGTATAGGTTGGGATAGATAAGAGAACCTGTATGATTATTAAAAAAATCTTTTGCAGCACTAATCTCATCCTCGTTCATATCTTTAAAGATAATACGCAGATGTTTTTTATCATAGCCATTTTTACTTAATTGTCCGAGACGAATACCGTATCCGTCGGGCTTTGAGAAAAATTCGTGATTAGCAAGGATGTCAATGCGTTTTTTGCGTTCCTCATCTGTTTCTGTTGTTGTCACTTGCAGCGAGAAAAACACTATAACTCTATAAAGTGGTACAGGTACACGATTAATGAAACGATAACTGTTATTAACGCGCTCATAAAATTGAAATAAAGCGTCGGTCTCGTTTGTGAGGTACTCAAGTTCGATTGAAGAAGTGGCTCTGTTAAATTGGCTATAACGGAAAAAGGGTCGTGCATAGTCATAATCATTTCCAAATGCTCTCGCATTTCTGAAATCACTACATCTAACGGCCATTTTCAATCTGATAAGTCCATTGATCTGAGCATCAATAAGGTTTCTGTCGTTTTCTTGCCAATTTTTAAATTCTTCTAACGTCATTTCATGCTCGATAATAGAAGTGATTTGCGGCAATGTTTCTATATCAACCGAAGACTTTCTTATTGTTGGTAATGAATTGGCTAATTTAAAAGGTTTATTAGCACTATCCAGTAACTCTCGTTCCTTCTGTATGTATTTGGTCCATACATCTAATTGCTTTTTTGCATTTTCGTTTTCTTCTTGTTCTCGTTTGCGAATCTCTTCTTGTCTTTGTAACTCTGCAATAACAGCATCGTAATTTTCTAATGAATTAATCTCTTCAGATAAATTCATAGTTACATAGGTGCCATTTGAGTTGGTGTATCTCCAACCTTCTGGTTTGACGGCAATTTCGAGTGTTCTATCAATATGGCTAACCTTGCTGAATTCAACAGTGGTACAGTCTAATGAGTTTAAATACTTGCATTCTTGAATTTTAAAGTAATGCCTGTCGTCGTCATAGGAAGCGGTGAGTTCTATATTTTCGAATATAAATACAAATAAGCAATCATTTTTTTTGATGATTATGCATCTATGAGTGCCTGTGTTCATTCGGTCTTTACATTGCTCCAATAAATTGAAACCATCATATTTAAAAATTACCGCATAACGATCATCTTTTTCAGTAAACATGTTTTTTAGTTTATTAAATATGGACATTCTATAGGTGTGAGTTATAAAATTGAGTTTCTAATAAGTTGACGTAAGAACTGTGACAATATACTCTTGTGTGAATAAAATCTTATGTAGCAAGGTGCTATGATTCTTGGAAAGATTTGTTATTGTGTGCGTTACGATAAAATCGTGTCTTGAGATAATAGTTCATAGATTTAAATAATTATTCCGCCGTTCCTCACGGAAATACATAAAAAGAAGCGTGGAACTGCAATGCTCCCCCGTCTAATTGATGGTCGTAGGAAAAACCGTGAATGCACAGGTGATACAACAAAGCAGTCCACGCCTAAGCGTGGAAGCCGCTATGCCATTCCTTGCATTCGTTTGAAAATTTCCTACGTTCTCAATTAGCAAGAATAAGCAAAACGCTTCGATATGATAAATATTTGCAGTTGCTCTTCAACTACAATGCAAAGGTAATATTTTTTTTCTGTATATTAAGTATGTCTGGGTGCTAAATGTGGCATTAGGCTTAATTTTTACAATCGAGAAATGAAAAGCTTTGCTACGAGACATTTGCTGCGCTTATTACGAAATCCAAAAAAATGTTGAGATTAATGCTGGGGGATGTGGGTTTTGTTGTTATATATGGGGATAATTGCTTGGAATTTATTAAATTTGCCATGAATTAAATTTTTATATAGGGATTCTAGAAATTCTAGATTGTCGAGAAAATCTAAAATCATAAATTCTATCAAATAAAATTATTGAGGCATGGAGAAGGATTTCAAGGTGGTGAAGTCGCAGGATGTGTGGAGTGAGTTGTACTTTTATCAAAAGGATTGTGGGACTCTCAGCACGCACGATACCAGTCGATGCTTGCCTTTTGCCGCGAGCACAACAAGATAGAAGAATACCGACCTTATTTTGAGAAAAGGAGCGACGAGGAGATGTGCAACATCGCGATTACATTGTGTCACATGACCGACCGCATGCTATCCAGTTATATCAAAAAACTTGAGAAGGATTTTGTTGAGAATGGCGGCATCAAGGAAAGGATGTATAACGCCCGCACTGGCTACCGCAACACTGTGGTGGAACAACTTAAAGCCGAGATAGCCCGCCTGAAGTCACTGCTCGACTCCCACGGCATAAAATACTAATTGCCTAATACATCTAGAAACACTAGGATATCTGAAACTCTAGATATTTTAGGGTTGCTATTATGGCTCAAATAGAGAATCAATGGTTATGGACTTTTGAATTTGTCCTGAGTATTCGTTGTGAGTTGTTCCAAAGGTTGTTATGAATGTGAGGTGTACAGTTTGGGTTCGGTTGGTTTGGAAAAATAAATAGGGTGTTTATTTCTCTATGAGCATAAAAAATGTGTTGATTTGGAGAAATAAGTACCTGCTTATTTCTCCAAATGGCGTGGTAAAAGTGTGATTTTGGAGGAATAAACAGGTTGCTATTATGGTTTCAGGATGGTGTTGATGACGGCGTTGGCGTCACTGATGTCGATTGTGCCGTCACCAGTGACATCGGCGGCGGGGATGGCTTCCTGATGACCTAGGATGATGTTAATCAATATGTTTGCGTCGCTCACATCGACTGTGCCGTCGCCGTTCACGTCACCGGGGAGGGGTGCTGGTCCTGCGCCTGTCACGTTGATGACACATGTGGCGCTGCTGCCGCCGTCAACTGCGGTGGCGGTGATGACGGCTGTGCCGCCAGCCAGGAGCTCCACGATGCCGCTGCGCACGCGTGCCACGCGCTCGTTGCTTGATGTCCAGGTGACGCGCTGGTCGGTGGTTGTGGTGGGGTAGAACCAGTGGGTGAGCGCCACGGTGTCCTGCTCGGTGATGTTGACGGTGCGCTCGGTTGCCGGCAGGGTGAGCTCGCGGCTCACGATGGGGTCCTGCTGCCCGGTGAGGCGGTAGAGGTTGGGCAACGGCAGGGTCTTGCTGGTGTAGTTCCAGAAGCGTGCATATCCGTCGATGGGTGCGTTGTAGCGCATGGTGCCGTACTTGGTGTTGGTGCTGGCGATGGTAGCTCCGTCATATCCCATGGTGATGTCCCACGTTGTGACGCCCTCGTCCCATGCCAGGTTTTTCTCGCCACGGGCACCCAGTTGCTGGCCGTGCTGGTTGGTGAGCGTGAAGTGGCCGTCGCTGTCCTTGGTGGCGGTGAAGAGGGTGATGAAGGGGTCGTCGATGGTGGCTGTCGAGGTCACGCCTATGGCGTCAAGGTAGTGTGACGTGTCCATGCCGTCGATGTCGCCGGCCGCGCTGCCGTTGCGATACATCATCACCACGTCGCCGTCGTTGACTTTGCCCTTGGCTTCGATTTTCTCAAACTTCCAGGGCAGAGCGCTCTCGGTCACTACTCCGTTGCCGGGAGTGTAGTCGATGGTGATGGCGTTGAGATAGACCGATCCCTCCTGTGTGCCGCCCTTGACGCTGATGCCCAGCTCAGCATCGCTAGCCACGGTGACGGGCGAGGGCAGTTGCTTGGTCATGTCAACGTACACGTAGAGGTCCTTGCTCACCCAGCGGCCAAACCACTGGTCGCTGTTGAATGCGGCGTTGGGGGTCTTGTAGCACTCCTCGCCGTCCTGGCTCACCACGAGGGCAAACGTGCCGGCGGTCTTGTTGGAGCACATCGACAGTGTCACCGCGTTGATGGTGCAGTCGTCCCACCCCTCGAGCCACAGCGTGGCCTCGCGGTTGCGGGGTATCTGGTTGTAGCGGTTGCCGGTGGTTGCGCCATATTCGTTGTCAAACCAGGCGTAGCTGCCAGCGGGCCTTGTTCCAGCGGGAACCATGGTGAAGGAACCTGTTGATGTGTTGAATTCGGTGATGCGATAGGTGATGGTCTCGGCCCAGCAGTCCAATGCAGTGCCCATGACCAGTGCAAGTGCTATTAGTAGCGAAAAGATGTTTTTAAAGTTCATGTTAAGTTGTTTTGTGATAAGTGACCGCAAAATTAATGCGTTTGGACCGAAAAAACAAGATAACAAGGTGAAAATTAAAAAATCGAGGTATTTAATTTGGCTATACAGGAAAAGGTTACTATACACCAATGTTTTTTTGCGGACTCCCCACGCGGATTTCACAGATAACACAGATTTAATAATAACTGAAATAAATTAAAATAATTAGAATAATTTCTTTTTTACCATTGTTAAGTAAAAAATATAAAATCTGATTAATCTGAAATAAAATTCCCTTATTTCTGTTTCTGTGGTTTATTTGATTTGATGAACTCGTCGATGTTGGTGGCGTTGAGTTTGCGGGCTATCTGCACGCGCTTGTTATAGACAGTTCCCAGGCTTTTGTACTTCATGCACACCATGATCACTGTGCGTGAGAACCCGCAGCAGTACAGGGCGAGGAAGTTGATTTCGTCGTCGCGCAGAGTGCCTCCGGCGGCTTCCTGGGCCTTGATGAGGATGCCGTCGTGCAAGTCGTTGGCGATTGACTGGATGTCTTTGAGGAATGACTCGCTGTTGCCGTCGCTCACGGCCATCATGCTGTTGAACTTGGCGGCAAACTTCTTCTCGTCGTACTCGTAGGACCACAATATGAGTTGGTGCAGGTTCTTGATCTGCTCGTCGATGATGTTCCTGATTTCATTCACTTTGCGTGTGCTCTCGTCGGCCTCGGTGAGCTTGTTTTCATACAGGTGCAGGGTGTTTTGCATTTCTTCAAGGCTGTGGAGCGAGTTGTCAAGGTCGGCTGTTAGCAGCTCATATTCGTTTTGCTTGATTTTGAGTCGGTTGCGGTAGCGCAGGGCAAAGAGTGCAATGACCAGTGCGGCGATCACGATGACGGCAGCGCCCGTGAGGGTGCGGTGTAGGTCGGCTTGCAGCGTCTGGCTGCGCAGCTCGGCCTTCTGGGTGTCGTAGCTCTTCTCCACGGCCAGCAGCCTGTGGTTGAGGCTGCTGATGAGAATTGAGTCGCCCATGTCGTTGGCTCGGTCGTAGTACCACCGCGACAGGGCGTCGTTGTGGCTCGATTTCTCAATCTCCGACATGGTGTTGTAGTACCACATGATGTCGGCCGTGGTGGTGCGTTCGGGTGAATTGTCCACGACGATTCTTGCCGAGTCGATGTGCCCCATGTGCAGGTGGCACAGAGCCAGGCAGTAGTGAGCCCGCGGATGTGTCTTGATGCCTTGCGCAGCATCGAGCGCCCGCAGTGCAAATAACTTGGCGGTGGGGTAGTCCTTAGCTATCTCGCAGTAGTACTCGGCGAGTTTGAACAGGTTGCTGAACTTCTGCCGCTGGTCTCCCATGCTGTCGGCAAGAGTGATGGCATTGTTAAGGTACAGCACAGCGCTGTCGCCTTTGCCCTTGATGTTGCGGTAGATGGTGCCAAGCTGGCTCAGGCAGGCGAGTTTGGAGTGCTTGTCGTTCACTTGGTCGAACAGAGGCAGCGCCTCGCGGTATTTGTCCACGGCGATGAGGTTGGCTCCCACCACTTGCTGCTGGTAGATGTGTCCCAGCCGCAGTTTGGCCTGCGCACAGGTGCTAGGGTTGTCCTTCCGGGCAATGTCCTCGGCCTTGTGGAGGCATTCCACCGCCTTGTCGAGGTTGCCGATGTCCTCGTTGACGCATCCTTGCAGCAGCAGTGCGCGTGCGTGGCGCGAGTCGTTGCCGCTGCGTGCATAGTGGTCCACAGCGATGCCTATGATGCTGTCGCTGGCGATGGCGAGGTTGCTGTTGAGTCGGGCTTCGGTCATGAGCAGAGCATGGTAGGCCTTGTCGTCATCGTTGAGCCCGTTGGCAGGCAATGCTTTGAGCTCTTTCAGCGCTCCGTTGCTGTTCCCCTGCGAGAGCAAGGTGTCGGCCAGCTCCAGACGATGTGCATAGTCGCTGCCACCACATGAATGCAGCGACAACACGGTGGCGAGCGCCACGACTATATGCAGCAGTTTCTTTATCACGTTGCAAAGTTACAAAAAATCGTCAGTCTGGCAAAAGCTTTATTTTTGCGGATTGAAGGTGATGGGTAATATATATGGCATGTCTTGCACCTCACCGCGGTAACTGCCGGGGATGAAGCGGGAAAAGGTCTTACACACTCTCACGACTTCCTTGTCAATTTCCGGGTGAACCGACCGCACTATCTTGATGTCGGTGACATCGCCCGTCCGGGTGACGGTAAACTGCACGATGACCTTGCCGCCAAACACCTCGCACGTTTGGGGATAATGAAAATTCTTTGCTATATACTCTATAAGGGCATTCTCCCCTCCGGGAAACGAGGGTCTCACAATGTCGCTGTCAAATGTGGCTTGTCTCTGCACTGCGTGGTCATAGTCGGCACGGATGCTTTGCACCCGGCTGCTGCAACCCATGCACAGCATGGTTATGAATATATAGATAAAAATTTTCATATATCGTCATCTACAATTTCTATTTTAAAAAACCTATACGTGATTTTGTTCTCAGAGTCAATGTTAAGTTCAATTTCGTTTTCAGCGCATTGGCACTCTTCTTTCGAAATCCATAGGGTGTTTTGTTGGGTGCGTCCTGTTTTGTTAAATAGACGGTCAACGGTTGCAGGAGATGTGGCATAGCACCACTTGTCGCCCAACTTGCACGCTCCATATACACTATCCATGGGAATACCGTGTTCGCCATGATAGGTTTCTAGCTTGAGATTACACACGAAATCGTATGGCCTATTGGGATCTTCCGATTCGACCCACGCGGTATCAGGGGTTTCAAGGCACTTGATGTAAAAGGCGTCGGCATCATTGAACTCCTCAAGGTTGGCGCTATCGAGGATATTAGCCAGTGCTTTGCCCACAGCAGGGCCTTTGAATTCAAGGACCTCGGTTTGCACGTCAAATTTGTTGCTGCAACCCGCAAGGCACGTCATCAAGATTATTGCATAAAGGAGATGTTTCATAACTTTAAATTGCCAAATTCTTTCGGTTATACCGTGGTTTTTGCTCGCTTGTTGCTGTTCTGCTGTTAGGACTTTATTTTCTCCCACTCGGCGGTGAAAGTGGAGGTGATAGCATCGTCGTTCAGGTCAAACAACGCTCGTGTCTTGTCGTCAATCTCCATAGCATGCTGGTTGTCGCGCACGTAGTTGAGCACACGTTTCATCACGGTGATATATCCTTTGAGGTCTAGCTCCTTGACTTTGTTCTCGATACAATAGTCGACGATTGCAGCCATGAAGGGTGACGCATATTGCAACATCGACATCTCGCTGCTCAATGTGAGCGACACATCGCTGGTGTTGATAGTCCACATGATGAGTGCATGGTTAAACTTGGTGCGCAGTGCGCTCACGCTGTCGTAGGGGGCGGTGATGAGCCAGTCGGCAATCTGCTTGATGTTGCCACGATGTTTCTTGCACCCTTTGTCATCGCTTAATTCCTGGGCCGAGGGCACATCTATACGAGCTGCCACATGGGTGCGCAGGCGTGGCACGCCGCACAAGTCTTTGTTTTTTAGCTTATTCTCATTGTTGAACCAGTCAATAAACGCTTTGATGCGTGCATCGCATGAGTCATTGCTCCACATAGGTGTCTCGTTTCCGATTGCCAGCAGCCACATGTTGTAACCTTCAAGGTGGCCTGTGGCAAGGGCTTCGCGCTGTAACTTGAATACGGGCACATCATAGTAGTCGTGGCATGTGGTGTCCATGTGCTCCGTTGCCCGGCAGCGCAGTTGCATCACATCGTCTATACTCATCTCGCTGCCTGTATAGGGAATAGCATTGAGCACTGTCGAGTTTTCAAATTGCCAGTTGTAAGGCACATCGCAGTCGTAGCTTGCGTTGCGTGGCATTGTGATGTTGTGGGTGAGCGAAACTTTCATAGAGTCGCCATCGCTCTTGATGTTTTCTCTGTAAATGTCATATATGAGTTTGCTCATTTCCTTGATGCGGTTCTCGTTGTCACGCTCAAGCACGATGTAGTTCTCGGCATACATGATAGCCCACACAGGGTCGTAGGTGTTACTGAATATGTTGGCAAGTCTATAATATGCCGGTGTATATACAGGATTGAGTGCTACCGACTGCTCAAAGTAGTCCACGGCTTTGTCGTAATCTTGTGCTGACATCGCCATGTTTCCCATCTCGACCAGCAGGCGTCCCGACTCGGGGAATTTCTTGAGTCCTTGGTTGTAGATTTTCAAGGCTTCGTCACGCTTCCCCAGGTAGTCAAGCGTGTTACCGGCTGCTACATAAGTGTCGGCGGTGGCATTGGGCAGTTTGAGCATGCGGTTAGTCCACACCTCGGCTTGGTCATATTGTTTTGCGACCGTGTGGGCATACACAATCTCGTACATAATGGTTTCGCTGCCGGGGTACTTCTTGTCGAGCATTGTGAGTAGTTCGATTGCTTCGTTAGGCATGCCGTTGTCCATGAAGTGGATTGCCGCGTCCATTTTCTTGCGATCTTGCTCGCTCATCTCGTCCCTGGTGATTGCCAGCGCGTTGGCGGTTGTCAGCATCGCCAGGAGAGTGAATAGTGCGGTGAGGAAATTTAAGTGTCTCATAATCGTATTGGGGTTTCGTGTAAATTCTGGTTGCAAAGTTAACCCTTAATAATTTTAGGTGCAAGTAAATGGAGGAAAAAACGACATCATTTCCTGTGTTGCAAATGGCTGATATATAGGTGTGTAGAAAAATTTTTTCTAATTAGTGCGGTATTATCGTGTTTTTTAGGGCATTATTGTGAATTGCCAAATTCTTTCGGTTGTTCCGTTGCTTGGTGTGAAAAAGTTTGGTTTTGCGTGATAATAGTAGTATCTTTGCATCATGATGCGACGCTTTGTGATATTGCTTGTGCTTGCACTGGGTGCAATAGCTGCGTGGGCTTGCGAGAAGAACGACTCAACAAGGCTCACGTTTGGCAAGACTATGCACGACTTTGGCGAGATAAGCATGCACGCCGGCAAGATCATGTGCCAGTTTGAGTGCGTGAATAATAGCGATAGCGCCGTGGTAATCCTTGGTGTGCTTGCCAACTGCGGGTGCACAACTCCCGTCTATCCCAAGGACCCTATTCAGCCTGGTGCCACAGCCGTGGTTCAGGTGACCTACGACACCACAGGCCGCCCCGACGGTGAGTTTGAGAAAGAAGTGGTGCTTCACACCACAGCCCCCAAGCCGCGCATTGCCCTGACCGTGCGAGGCCACGCCGTGCGTTGATAGGGGGCATAATGATTACAAGTCTTCTATCTGTTCCCTCGAGAGCTTGGTGTAACGCATGATTTTCTCAATGGATTCTCCGTCTTGAAGCATCGCGCGTGCCATCTCAAATGCTTTTTCTTCACGTCCCTCGGCGCGTCCCACAGCACGTCCTTCAACAAGTCCTTCGGCGCGTCCCTCGGCAAGTCCTTCGGCACGTCCCTCGGCGCGTCCCTCAGCGCGTTCATTTCTCATCACAGAGAGATTCGTGCGATATGAGTCAAGGCTGATGTTGTAGATTTCGCGTTCTTGCTCGGTCATGTTGACCAACTCCGAGATATTGCCTACCTTGCTGAAGATAGGGCGTTGTGCATTGATAGGGGGCATAATGATAATTACATATTTTCTATTTGTTCCCTCGAGAGCTTGGTGTAACGCATGATTTTCTCAATGGATTCTCCGTCTTGAAGCATCGCGCGTGCCATCTCAAATGCTTTTTCTTCACGTCCCTCAACAAGTCCCTCGGCACGTCCTTCAACAAGTCCTTCGGCGCGTCCCTCGGCGCGTCCTTCGGCGCGTTCATTTCTCATCACAGAGAGATTCGTGCGATATGAGTCAAGGCTGATGTTGTAGATTTCGCGTTCTTGCTCGGTCATGTTGACCAACTCCGAGATATTGCCTACCTTGCTGAAGATAGGGCGTTGTGCCTGGAAAGGCATTGGTGTAGTCATAGTTTCCATATTTGCCAAATTGTACAGCCAATAATCCATGTAGGTTTTACAGTCAGATTCTTGCATCTTGCGGTAGCCGGGTAACTCAAGAGTAAATGCTTTGAGATTTTCGTTGAATATCTCACCCGTCTCATTCACTTTCATCTGGATAGTACGAATAGACTGTGGTTTGAATCCTTGAAGGTGAAAATTAATGAAGAACACACCATATACAGGAGTGAGTTTATAATCCCATTCTGTGTTCCCTTTCTCGGCCTGAGAAGAAATGCTTCGCGAGAGATAATAGATGATACGGTCTGAAAAGTTGAGTTGACCTTTATTCTGCATCTCGACAATCACCTCGCTGCCATCATCACATGTGCAGCGCAGGTCATAGATAACGCCACGCTCATACTTCGTCAATCCCAACTCGTCCTTGTCAAGAAATAAAACATGTGCGATAGGTGATTTAGGCTCAAGCAGATCGTTAAGGAATGCAATCATCACATCCTCATTTCCAAAGATCTTCTTGAAACCGAAGTCCGTAAGAGGGTTTATGTATCTTGGAGTATTCATATCATTCTCAAAAATTGTGTTGTTTCAGTAGATAACCGACTTTGTGGGCAAAGATACAAAAAAATACATAAATAACGCACAATAAAGCCTCCGAACAGTCGTTTTGCAGATTATTTAACATATTCCTACCACTTTGGCAACTATTCTGCAAAGAGGTAATCTCACGATGATGACAGTGGTTTTGCAGTAATTTTGCAGTAATTTTGGTGTGGTTGCTCTGTAAAAAAGTCGATGTGATGCGGATAATATAAAAAAAATTATTACCTTTGCCTTTCAATAAATTAAAGACGATATGCAGTACTGGATAAATCAAAACGGAGTTCAGTCGGGTCCTGTTACCCGCGAGGAGCTTGAGAAGATGGACGTGAGTGCCGATGCCTATGTGTGGCGCAGTGGTCTTGACGACTGGGTGAAGATATCAACTTTGCCCGAGTTGGAGGGCGTGATTGGCAATGCTGCCCCCGCCGAGGAAAATGCGCCTGCTGCCGATGAGACACCGGCAATCCCTGCCGAAGAGTCGGCTCCCGCCATTATCCCCGATCTGTCGCAGGCCGACGAGCAGGCCGCGCCGCAGCCGCAATACGTAGCACAACAGCAAGTTCCCCAGATTCCACAACAGCCCGGAGAAAAGTGTCCTCCCACCAATATGGTTTGGGCCATTATCACCACTTTGATGTGCTGCACGCCTGTGGGTGCTGTTGCTATCTACTATGCTTTGAAGGTCAAGAAGAAATATGCTATGGGTGATTATGAAGGCGCCCAGCGTGCTAGCGAGACTGGTGCCTGGTGGTGTATAGCAAGTATCGTCCTGAACATTGTCTCGGCTCCGTTCTCAATGCTGATTCAGTTGATGATGCAGTAATGAAAAAGAAGAAAGTGATCACAATCATCGTCCTGGCGGCGGTGATTGTGTTTATGGTGGCATGCTATTTCAGTTTTGACCCCACAGTAGAAAAGTTCTTCCCCCAGTGCATTTTCAAGGCTGTCACAGGATATGATTGCCCGGGATGCGGCATTCAGCGTGCTTTTCATGCGCTGCTTCATGGCGACGTGAAGGCTGCTTTTCATTATAATGCGTTCCTGGTGGTGAGTGTTCCGCTGATGTGCCTTTATGGGTATGGCGAGTTGCGTCGCGAGAAGCAACCCCGGTTATACTCGTTTCTTAATTCGCCTTATATCATCGTCGGGATAGGCATCATGACGATGGGGTGGTGGATATTCAGGAATTTGTAGTGAATGCTAGATGAATCGTGAGATTTATAGGATTGCTGTTCCTGCGATTGTCGCTAATGTGACCATTCCGTTGCTTGGATTGCTCGATACCGCCATTGCCGGTCACCTAGGGGCGGAGTCCTTCATAGGCGCTGTGGCGGTGGGGGCGATGATATTCAACCTTATCTATTTCAGTTTCGGTTTTTTGCGCATGTCCACGTCGGGTCTCACTGCCCAGCAGTGCGGACGTGGCGACGACAGCGGGTCGGTGCGTGTGCTCAAGGAGGCGCTTGCCGTGTCGCTTGCTCTGGGAGTGGTTGTGATAGCATTGCAGTGGCCCTTGCAGTGGCTGTTGCTGGCCGTCATTGCTCCCTCGCGCGAGGTGGCGGCGCTCTCGCAGCAATATTTCCACCTGTGCGTTTGGGGTGCACCCCCCATACTCATGATGATGGCCGTGAAGGGCTGGATGCTGGGTATGCAGGACTCGCGTGGCCCCATGAAAATCTCGATAGCTGTCAATGTGATAAATACCGTCGTGAGCCTTGTGTGCGTCTATGTGTTCGACATGGGGTTCATGGGTATTGCCGTGGGTACGCTCGTGAGCGAGTATGCGGCCTTGTGTTACAGCGTGTTGCTGCTGTGGCGTTCATTCCCGTCTCATGTGCGCATGCTGCTGGGTGGCAGTGTGCGTGTGAGAGTATCGCGGCGTTATTTCACAGTGAGCGGCGACATCTTTGTGCGCAGCCTGCTGCTCACGCTGGTGCACCTTGCCGTGGTGTCGATAGGTGCACGCAGCGGAGACCTGATGCTTGCGGTAAACTCTCTCATGCAGCAACTCAACACATTCTTTGCCTATTTTCTTGACGGCATTGCGTTTGCCGGCGAGGCGCTTGTGGGCAAGTATTATGGAGCTGGCGACATGAAAAACATGCACCGTTGCGTGCGTCGGCTGTTCTTGTGGGCCACAGTGCTGGCTCTGTCGTTTGCGGCGATTTATGCCTTTCCTCGCGGGTTGTTCTCGCTGCTCACCGACCAGACTAGCGTCGTGAGTGCAGCGATGGATTACCGCTGGTGGTGTGCCGCGTTGCCACTGGCAGGCATGGCGGCATTTGTGTGGGACGGAGTGTTCATTGGGCTCACGCGCTCGCGTGGCATGCTTGTTGCGGTTGCGGTTGCCGTGGCGTTGTTCTTCGGGCTTTATTTTGCCATGCCCTCGTCGCTGGGCAACCACCGCCTGTGGCTAGCGTTTGTGGCCTACTTATTCACACGCGGCGTCGTGCAGACGGTTATCTTCTACGCGCCATCAAAGGCACCATCAAAGGGACGGTTCGAGGCCACTGAAAAAGTCAAAAACAGCCTTTTTTGACCGTTCTAAACCCTCCGCCATCAAAGGGACGGTTCTTTTGATGGTGTGTAAAGATGATATCTACCAGTCGTCTCTGGGTACTCCGTGCAGTTTTTCACTTGCTAAACTTATATTTATTCAATTTGTCTCCAACACTAATTTTACAAACAATATTTTTTTCATATATCTTCGAGGCTAATTTTAATGTGAGTACGATGAAAATAATCAGAAGATTGTGAGTTGTTTATCCTCAAGTAGCTCAACAATATGTTTGTAAGACATGTCTTATGGGAAACGCTTGCGCATCTCGGCATCGGTGCATATATGGTTGAGATAATAATGTTTCAAGCACCTGTAGCCCGATTTGTGGAACAGGATTAGAATAGTCATGACCTCCGAGTCGCACATCCTAGGGGCACGGTAATATTTGCGCTTGCCGGGATTTGGAGCCTCAAGTGAAGTTTTTTGAGGAACTCATCAAATTTCTGGCAGCAATCATTGCGAAGTACGAAAATTTTACTAATTTTGTCATCAGAAAACATGGCGGATTCTTTTTGTATTTTTTTTACATTACAAAATGTACAAAAACCAATATTTAATTTCCTCAAAAATATGTAAATTAAATCCATAGAATTAGCGACATAAAACTAACGTTACTTATATGGTAATAAACATAATAACTTAAAATACATTTAGTATGAAATTTAATTTTTCATTAACAAAACCTTTTTTTAGTCATCAGCACGTTATTTATACTTGGTTCTTGTTCGGATGATTTTGTTTTGGAGACCAAATCTGCCGAAAAAGTAAAAAGAGAATCTGTTTGACTTTACCGATATTGTCAATTCTGTCTATGGGGAAAGCTACAGTAACTTTCAACAAAGAATGAAGATACGACATCAGATTCTTGTATAGAGCATTCTGCTGTTGCTTGGTGAGTATACATATCAACAAATAGTTGTGTAATTAATAATTAGAACTTTGCATGAAAAAATCATTATTATTTATGCTTCTCGTTTCGGGATTAGCATTAATTTGTGGAAGTTGTGGAAATGACGAACCGGACCCAGGAACTAGAGGAGACGACCCCGCAATCACTCGTCCTAAAGATGGCAACGGAAAGGCGTTTGATGCAAATGGTGTTCTCGTGGATGCCAATATCTATTTTTCAGCTTCTGACCTTCAAACCGCTCTTTCTTTGACCGACTGGGAATGTGAGTATATTTTTCTTTATGACAATACACATGTAGGAGATAAATATGCTTACATCTATGCACTTATACCACAGGTTCTTCACAAAGACGGGACATCAACTTCGTTTAACAACTATGTAAGCAAAATGACCGTGACAGGCAAAGAAATTGTTATTCATCAACCACCCCTCAGCAGCACTCTATTCCTCAATAACTTCTATAATGTTGTTGCGCTCGATTATACCGAGGATCTGAAGCGAATGATAATTGATCGCAAGTTGGTTGCAGGTTCTGCTCTATCCCCAACTCCTGAAGGATTCAAACAAACGGAGTCGAGCATTAGGATGGTATTCGTTCCTGTTGCAGAATAGCCCATACTATGAGAAAACTTTGGTTATCAGTCACGCTATGTGGCTGTCTCTCCATGGCTACAGGAGTGGCGGCCCAATCAACTACAGCTCCTCCCGACACCACTTCAAGCATTGGTGGTATACACCTCGATGATGTGGTAGTCTATGGAGCGCACAACAATTTTGGCGTTACATCGTCGCAGATGAGTGCCATAGAATTAAGCAAGAAACAAATCATGTCAACACCAGTGTTCATGGGCGAACCTGATGTGTTGAAATCTTTGCAGAAACTCCCTGGCGTTCAATCAAGCAATGATGGTACGGCTGGAATTTTCGTGCGAGGAGGTGACTACGACCAAAACTATATTACGCTTGACGGCTCGGCTATTTATAACGCCGAGCACATGAAAGGCTTTGTGAGTGCCATTAATCCCGATGTGGTTCAAAGTGTTAACTTCTATCGTGGCGGCTTTCCTGCACGGTATGGTTCTCGCTTATCAAGCGTGTTGGATGTGGGTATCAAATCGGGCGATTTCAACAAATACCATGGGCTGCTCAGTTTGGGCATGCTTTCCGGACGTTTTCAAGCCGAAGGACCCATTTGGAAAGGACGCACTTCGTTCAATATTGCTGGGCGCATGTCTTATTTTGGACTCATTGCCATGCCCATACTCAGGTCTATCTATGACCGCCCCGAGTCATTACAGCCTTATGAAAACATGAACTATTATGATTTGAGCGCAAAGGTGGTTCATAGGTTCAATGCTGCTCACAGGCTGTCGGCAGTTGTTTATTTCGGAGAAGACAAGGACTTGAATTCTCCCACGATGAGTACATCACATTTCTCCAATAAAGAGGATGTCTATGTGCGCCGTGAAAACCAATATGAGCAGGATTCCAAACGCAGCAGCGGCATGGCAAACAACTGGCACAACCTCGTTTCCAGCCTATATTGGACTGCTGATTTTAACCCGCATTTTCGAGTGAATACAAATCTCAGTTTCAGTCAATATAAGTATTGGCTAAACTATGAAAGCACAATAGAACGAGAGACCCGGGATTGGTACCGACTCTATCATCTCTACTCCGAATCATCATCCATCGTCCAGAAAAACGACATCAGCGATTTGGCTCTTACTATTGATGCTAATTGGAAACCAACTATACGCCACAATATCAGAACCGGTGCCAAGTTGTCTTATCAGTCGCTCTCGCCGGGCATGATAATCAACAAGCATTCGGTCACTAAAACCTATAGGGGATCCCTCAACCACTCAGGCCCCTCGCCTGAGCCAGAATATAATATACTGAACGATAGCATTCATTCACAAACCAACAAAGAACAACCGATAAATAGCTTTGCCGTCTATGCCGAAGATGATTTTAGTCTCACAGAACGGTACAAATTGAATCTCGGTGTTAGAGCCACTGCATTTAAGGTAGATGAAAAGTCTTATTTTTCACTGGAACCTCGATTGTCAATGCGGTACCTTGTGACTGATGGTTTTTCTGTAAAATTGTCATATTCACGCATGGCACAGGCAATACACCGTCTCATCAGCGGAAATCTGGTTATGGCGAGCGACATTTGGGTTCCCATTACCAAAGATGTTCCTCTCATGACCAGCGATTTGTATGGCTTGGCATTCAACTATAATTTACCTTTGGGATTAGAAATTTCGGTTGAAGGCTACTACAAGACCATTAACAATGTGCTTGACTACCGCAACGGATCTTCGGCAGTGATGAGTGAAGGCGATTGGGAAACCATGGTAGCCATCGGCAAGGGGCGTTCTTATGGTGTGGAATTAATGCTTGAACGTCGTGTGGGCAACACTACTGGATGGTTAAGCTACACATGGTCGAAGGCTTTGAGAACATTTGATCGCCCGGGCGACGTGATTGATGCAGGTAAGGAGTTCTATGCAAGTAATGACCGACGCAATAATTTTAGCATCAATGTGTCGCACCACATTGACTTGTCACATTCTTTTATGCTGGATTTATCAGCATCATTTTCTTACCAAACAGGACGACGTGGCACAATCCCTTACACTTGCCTCTTTGGATATACTATACGAGACTACGACTACAAGGTAAATGACGGTCATTTCTCTTACTGGGATGTAATTGCAGGAAAAAGCGAGGCAAAACTATATGAAACCTATCTGGGAAATCCCAACCTTTCTCCGTTGCAACTGTTCTCATATAAAACACGCAACGACTTCAAACTCCCCGATGTCCATCACCTCGATATTACCGCAACACTTACCCATCGCAGTAAGATTGGTGACTGTTCGGTAGGGCTAAGCCTTTATAACGTTTACAACCACAAGAACATCAGCAATGTTTATGTAGGCTACGACAAGAACCACTTAGTGCTTAAAGGCATCTGTCCGTTCCCGTTCATGCCGTCATTAATACTAACCTATAAATTCTAATGATATGGGCAAGTATATTTTCTCACTATTAATCCTCATGCTCGCGTTGAGCAGTTGTGAACAAATCATAGAATTTCCCCAAAAAGAAAACGACATGCTCACTGTGTGTGCCGTTGCCGTGACAGGGCAACCCCTTGAAGTGCATGTGTCTAAATCCGTCCCTGTAGATAAGGTCCCCAATTTTTATGACCGTGGTTTTGATGTATATACCAAAGAGTCAAAGGAATTCTACGACAATAACGTGTTGATTAGAGATGCGGTTGTAGAATTGAGCGTAAACGGTGTGGCAAAGTGCAAACTTTATTTCAACGAGGAAAGCCTCTGTTACCAGTGTGACTATGTGCCACATGCTGGCGAGACGCTCTCTTTGACCGTCAGCGCAGGGGATTATCCGCAAGCCCATTGCACGACTACTGTCCCAGAAACAGCTTCTGAACTCAGTGACATCGAGTATGAAGTTTACTATGATAAAGCAGCGACTCCACAAGAACGAGAGGAAGCCAATAGAGGACGCGATTGGGACCAATATGGAGCAGACTCGATAATGACTATCTCATTCCAATTTGAGGATCCAGTATCAATAGAGAATTATTACAGACTGAGGGTGAGAAGTGTGGGGAAATTCAAGAGTATGTTCTCGCAAACTGCCGACTCTTACACCGCATGTGACGTATTCTCCTCCAACGACCCAATATTTTATGACATTGACCTGAAGAAAGGATACGGCTCATGGAGTGCATTCTTCTCTAATGTGTTTGATGACCATTTGATAGACGGGAAAAACTATCACTTGACAGTGAACAGTCGCAAGCGAATAGACCCCGAGACATTCACCATCATCGAACTGCAATCTATCAGCCCCGACTTGTATTACTTTTTGAAAACAATGCAAATTTACCGCATTTCCACCGACGATTGCTATCAAACCCCTGTTGGATTATACTGCAACGTCGTTAACGGATGGGGGTATTTCGGAGCCATTAATACTCGCAGTTATACAATAGTCCGTTAATTAGATGTTTCTTGTATCTATTACGTGTGACTAATTAACGTGAATTCGACGAAAACAATCAGAAGATTGTGAGTTGTTTATCCTCAACTCGCTCTAAATCCAGCATTGGTTTCTTCGGGAAAAAGCAGTAGGCGGCTATACCAGCCATGTCGCCATCAAAGGGACGGTTCTGTTGATGGTGTCTATTCTTGATCCCTGCCATCAAAGGGACTGCCATCAAAGGGACGGTTCTTTTGATGGTGCCTTTTCTTTGTTGTTTGTTAATCTGCAAGTTATGGCTATTGTTTTATAGTCGATTTTTGATAATCTTGCTAGTTGTCGCATCCCTACTCCGGCTTTTATGATGGCTGTAATGATGCTTTTGCGTTGCTCGCCTTGCATCTCCTTAACAGGTTCGCCATTGCTGATGCGGGCTATGATTTCGGTTGCCTCGGCATCGGTGAGACGTCGTCGCTCAATCCTCGGCTTGGGGCTTGGCATGTTGCTGACAGCCATGGCCAATTCACACACTTTGTTCCATGTCATGCGCGAGAACGGTAATTTCCGGGCGCACACCCCGTCGGCCTTTATGCTGCCCGAATATTCGTGCCAACTGCTCCACTGGTACTGGTCGGGGGAGTCAACCATCTCGGCCTCAACAGGGTTGCGGTGTATGTAGCGGAGTAACGTTACGAAATATCCTGCGTCGCCAACTGGCTCGCTGCGAAAACGGTCGTGAAACAGGGGTCCCAAGCGATTGTGGCGCTTGTTGTAGTAGCTCACATAAGAGATGCCAATGCGTTTCATTGTTTGTCCTATTGGCTCAGTCCCCTCGGCGATGAGCAGATGAATATGGTTGGTCATCAAGCAGTATGCGTGGATGTTGCAGTAGGGTGGCAATGGGTTGTTGTCTTTGTCCTTAGGGTTGATGAGCTGGCGCAAAATCTTTACAAACTTGCGGCAATCCTGGTCATCGGCAAATATGGTGTTGCGGTCAATGCCGCGCAGCATCACATGATAGATGCCAGTTGGACTATTTTGTCTGCTTGATCGGGGCATAATAAAAAGAATTAAGTTTATGCTGCAAAGTTAACTAAATCAAGTATGAAAACCAAAATAATTGTCTCTAAAAAGCAATATGAATGTTCAAAGATGCAATATTTAGCGCATTTTATAAATGTTACACTATTGATTGAGTGTGTGTTAGATATAATCGCCATCAAAAGAACCGTCCCTTTGATGGTTTTATAAATGTTACACTATTGATTGAGTGTGTATTAGATATAATCGCCATCAAAAGAACCGTCCCTTTGATGGTTTGCAGACGGTTATCTTCTACACAAGAATCAAGTGATTTAGAATCAATGGGAATGTTTTTTTGATTGAATATTTAACCCAACTTTGACCCCTTGAAAATTTTTTTAATGAATTTTCGGGGGTGTTTGGCGGCTAAATCGCTGGTTTTCAATAGCGGCATTCCCGAAAATCAAATTGTAGTACACAGGAATGTCGCCGGAATGTTGTATCTTT
>NZ_JAZLLZ010000129.1:0-7159 GCF_045598405.1 Sodaliphilus sp. | reverse complement strand
GATCCGCGCGTGGAATCTGCAAAAAAAATCTATTGTAGTATAGTTACAACAGATTGCTCTGATTTAACTGAATAAGAAATTATTCTAATTATTTTAATTTCTTTCAGTAAAAACCAATCTCTATGGACTCAGTGGGAGATATAAATTTTCTTCTAATTTCGGATAATTTCTTTCAGTAAAACCAATCTCAGTTCAATCTGATAAATCCGTGTTTAAAAAAATAAAATTATTTTAATTATTTTAATTTCTTTCAGTAAAAACCAATCACTGTGGAAGAAAAAATTTCTTCTAATTTCGGATAATTTCTTTCAGTAAAAAGCAATCTTCTTTCAGTAAAAAATTACCCTGAAGCAATTATGCCCCAGGGTAATCTGTTAATTATAAGAAATCGCGATTAACGCACCATCTTGGCAGTGCTGTGAGTACCGTCGGTGTACTCAGTAACCACGATATTGATGCCAGGCTGAGCCTCGCTGCGAGCACGACCAGCAATGTCGTAGAAGCGCACGCTCTTAACCTCACGGCCAGCAACGTCAACATCCTTCACCTCAGTAACGATGTTGTTAGTTACAGTAAAGTCGAGAGGATAGACCACGTAGTCAGAAACGAATGCTGACGGAGCAACCTTAGCAGGAGCGCCAGCAGCACCACCAGCTGCGTGAGCCGAAGCATTCTTGGTTACAACAGCAAGGATGGTATAGCGGTCTTCACCGATCTCGGCAGGTGCGCCTCCGTCATTGTATGCCCAGTTGACTTTCACGCCACCCTTGAGGTCGCCAGAGTTGAGATGAACTTCTTCACCTCCGCTCATAACAGTCTGGTTAGCAGGAACCACAAAACCAGTGCCGTTCCACACAGCCTCGGTGATGTAGCAAACCTCCTCAATCTTGGGATTCATGAAGAAGAAGTTCTTGCCCAAAACAGTTACATAGTCATAAGTGTTGTCGTCCCAGAAGCTTGCCATGTTGTAGGTGTTAGCACTCACGCTGTTTCCTCCTTCAATAGCAGCATTACCAAAGCTAGATACATCGATCACGTGGCTGACGCCCTTGTGACCGTGATAAGTACCCTTCACATTTTTCAGCTGTCGGTTTTCAACCGTATTATTCATATCGGTGCCTTCGGGGAATGTGAGCATAACCCAGTTGTGCTGAGTGTAAGAGTCGGCATTATAACCGCCATACCATGTTGCGTCATAGGTGTTCTCGCGGTAAGCATAAGACTTAGCCATATCGTGAGCCCAAGCGGTATTTCCAACTACTTTAAATACTACCAAGTCATCTGTGATGGTGTAAACCTTGTCGTTGTCCTCGATACCGTTAGCCTCGAGTTCGCCCAGGGTAACCTCGTTTTGAGCCTCACGCCAGTAGAGGTAAACCTCGCTGTAGTTCTTGTTGTCATTTGAATAGTTACCGAAGCGGGGGTAGTCAACGCCCTCTGAGGGGTTGCTGAACCACTTGATGCGACGATCACTATCAGCTCCATTGAAGTGCAGCTCAGCCACATTGTCAAAGCGAACGTTCACGCTGAATTTTTCGCTGTTATCAGCAGTGAGCAACAGGGGCAGATAAGTCTCGGCAGAGGTTGTTGCACCCTTAACGAGGTAACCGTTTGCCGAGTTGAAACGCCATTCGTTAGTTTCCTTGTTGCCACCGAGTGTGAATACTGACACCTTGCTGCCCTCTTCGAGGGTTGCAGTGTAGAAGTTCTCGCTCAGTGTTACGCCAGTCTCAGCACGACGCCAGTTCTTGGTTGTCTTGGCTTCTCCATCGCTGCCCACGCCATGAGCGTCGGCGTTGTCAATGCTCAAGCCGTAAATTGCATCACCAGGCTTAGAAACCACGATGTATTCACGACCTGCCACCAAGTCATCAGCGCTTGTAACCAGCTTGAAGTCACCAGTTGCAGGAACAGGAGTTGCGGTTGTACCAACGATAGTAACATCACGCAAGTAAGTGTAGTTAGATGAAGAGAACGTGATTGTGCTCAATGTTGTTGTACCATCCATTTGGATTGTGAAACCGTTAAATCCATTATCAACGCTAGTTGTAATGGTCTTTGTGTCCACAGTATTGCCATTCACAGCAACAGTCATTGTCTCGGAATCTGTTTGAGAAGCAAACAGAGCGGCGTTGAATGTAATCGACTGTACATTGATTGCAGGAGTGATGGGAAGCGTAATTGTACCTCCTTGTCCACTTACACCTACACGAAGAGCTTTATACTTGCTATAGTTAGCTGCTAAAATCTGTGAAAGAACCAATTCGTCAGTTCTGTTACCGTCTATGTATTCTGTGCCATCCTTCGTTACCTTGCACAGAAGTTCATAGGTGTTGATAGATGAACCAGAATTTACGCCCGAGGGTTGAGCATCCATAGCCCAATTAATCATTGCAGTGATGGGTTCGCCACCAGGAGTGGGAGCTGCGGTGATTGTGTAGGTCTCGCTCACGTGTGAGCTTTCGTTCTCGCCAGCTACGGTGTAGGCCTCTACAGTGCTTGTCGAAGTAACTACAAACGCATTTTTGTAAAGTTGTGCTTCGCCATTGTTAATCTTGACATAAGTCTTAGCGCCTGTGAGATTGCTGTTTTGAGTGATGGTGACAGCAACAGGTTCGTTAGAAGTCTTGGTCTCGGGACTGATTGCGGGAGCAAACACGCTTACCAGTTTGTATTCGGCAGTTGCGCTCTCGCTGGTGCGCTTGCCACTGCCATCACCCACCATTGCATAAGCAACGATTGTGGTCTCGCCTGTTACATCAAGCTGCTTGGTGTAAAGTGTGGGCTCGGTAACGCCGGGGGTCATTGTGTAGTAAATCTTTGCTCCGGTTGTTTCGCAAGAGATACCCACCTTCTTACTTGTGCCTTCGTAGGTGCCGGGCTCAAGGTTGAACACGGGAGTTGATACCTGAGGCTTAACCTCGATGTCGTAAGTTGCAGTCTTGTCGAGATAGGTGACAGTGACAGTTTGTGTGCCAACCTGTGTCATGTCATAACCTGTGAATGTAGCAGCATTGGTTACATCCTTAGTAGTGTTGTCGTCAAGGTGAGCAGTAACGGTTGCTTTCACAAACTCATCATCCACATAGAACTCAGTGGTCTTGTTGCTCAGCTCGATAGACTCAACCTTCACAGTATTGGCAGGACGAGTAGTGTAACCGCTATAAGTTACAGAACCACCGCCACCGCCGTAGGTGATAGAGATACTGCTGAGGTACATTGCGTCTGAAGCCGAGCGTAAGCCAATGTAAGGATAGTCTCCTGTAATATCAAGTTCAGTAGATGTACCCTTAACAATAGTACCAATCAAAGTGCCTTGCGTTTCATCTAAGTATAAGTCTGACGCATTTGTATAGGCAGAGGTGCTACCATATACATTCAGCGTGCGACCGTCCATTGTACTGCTATTCCATTCAACAGCAACCTTAGTAGCATTGCCGCCAGATTTTGTGGTCACAACACCTGAATTATCATTTTTAGAGCGGAGCTGGATTGATTTATAACCGCCTGCATTGTTACCTGCATATACGGCAGTAGAGGTTGCAGTTTTTCCACTCCAGTCGGTATAAGTAGTAGAGCCTTCTGTCACTCCGGTGGTGCTTAAGTTAAGCACATCGGTTGTTCCTGTGCCGCCTTGACCACCTGTTTCGGTTGCATAGACTGCATAGTAGTTACCGGCAGTGGTTGCATTAGCAGTTGTGGGTGCATCTACATAGGCGGGAACTTCGTCCTGCGGCTCGATGATCTCAACATCCTTCATCCATTTGCCAACGAATTTCTTGCCGTTGATTTCGCTTTGCACCTCATAAGCTGTTACAGCTTCGCCGTCAAGCTTATTAGCGTCTTTCTGCTTTTCGATACCATCCTCATACCATGCAATGGTGTAGGTGGGAATAACCTCAAAGTTAGCGCGAATAGACACGTTGTCTTTGACTTCATAAGTCATGCCAGTAGTCCTGGTTGCCCAATTCTTTTCACCTTCTTTATACTGCCAGCTTTTATATTGGTAGCCGGCAGCGGGAGTACATTCGATAGTAAGGGTTGTGCCTGTGTAAACTTGAGCACCGCTTTCGAGAGCAGTCTCGCCATCCTTAACCACGAGAGTACCGTTCTCGGGAGTCGCGATAGTTACAGTGTATTTAGCCTTCTCAACAAATGTAGCAGAAACGGTCACTGCCTCGGCGGGCATGGTGAACTTGCCATCGGCAACGGTTACCTTGCCACTTGCACCAGCAACTGTGAGAGATTCCAGAGAATAATGCTCAGCGGGAGTGACAGTAAGTGTCACCTCGTCGCCCTCAGCAGCCTCAGCCACGCTTGCGGTTACAGTACCATTCTCCATCGGAGCAACAGTGATAGCATACTTGGTTACAGGATTTACAACAGTAACCATGAAAGTTGTCTCGGCAGCCTTATAGCCATCGGCAACGAGGGTAGCGGTGATATTTGCAGTACCAGTCTCATCGCCTGTAGCCAACTCATCGTCGACAGCGATAACTACGTCTTCGTTGTCCGAAACATATTCAATCAGATATTCGCCAGTGACATTTGTAGTGACAACGGGATTGATGTCTTCGCCTTTAGCCACTGTGATGTCAGCGATAGAGAGGGTAGCAACCTTGTCGTGCTTAACAAGAACATTATTCTTGTCCATTTCGTAGGTACTACCACTAGTGTTGGTGAATAACTTGATTTTACCTTTAACAACCACGTCGTCACCAACGGTGATATCGGTTTGGGCTGCAAATTTCTCGCCGCCAAAGTTCAAACCTCCATAAACCTCAAACTCATTGTTGTCAATCCAATAAGTAATTGAGCCGTAAGTTGAATTATAGCTGTCAACCTGGCTTACAGTACCCTTAACGTAAACCTCGGTCTCGAGGTCCTTGCCAGCGTCGATAAGCGTCTTAGCCTCGGCAACAGTGTAAGCAGTAGCCTCGGTGTTGGCAATAGTCTGTACATTGATAGTATAAGTTGTAGTTTCGCCTTGATAAGTTACAGTTACAGTTTTCTCACCTGCTGTAGTCATATCAGGAGTAGAGAATTCAGCCAAACTTGTTACATCGGTTTCGTCTTCGTCATCCCACAATGCTGTTACAGTGATACCGTTATGGTTGAAAGCATCACCTTTCCAGAACTCAGCAGGAGTACCAGTTACCCCTATAGCAATCAGCTCCTTCTCTGGTGTGGGAGGAGTAGTGCCGTTTTCGTAAGTAACAGTAATTGTGTTAATCGTAACAGAACCTGTTGCATTGAACATTACGTTCTCGGCCTCGCCAGTCCAAGTGCCAGTAGAATACGTACCGTTATCACTAGCCAGACTAAGATTATTTAAGCTTGAACCTGTAAATTCTACTTTCTTTATTTTTGTGCCAACAGTCACGCCAGAGAAAGTCAAACTTCCGCCATTTTTGTACACGCGCAAGCTTGTTGTTCCGTTAGAATTCCATACACGAGTTTCTGTTCCACCATTAGTGGCAGTCATGCTTATGCCATTTGATGTATAAGCCGAGGTGCCTAAATCTGTTCCTGCACCGGCATCAGGTTTCGTGATACCTAAAGCGGCAAGCCCTGCGTCTGTATTGAAAATAAAGGTTGCAGTAGTACCCGAAGGTGTAGGACCTGGTGTAACCTCATTGAATGTAGCTGAAACGTTAACATTGGCAGCGGGCATTTTGAACTTGTTGTTGGTCACTGTGATTGTCGCGCTTGTTGACGCATTTGTCACGTTCCAAGTACCAAACTCATAGCCCGAAGCAGGAGTTGCTGTGAGTGTAATCTCATCATTTTCCTTCGCAGTAGTAGCACTTGCAGTTACAGTACCACCTGTAATGTTGTTAGCAACGGTTACAGAGTAAGTAGTAGGAGTGGGAGGAGTTACGCCACCATCCTCATAAGTAACTTCAACAGCAGCAATACGACGATGACCAGTAGTTCCGCCAATTGTAAAAGTTACATCAGCATTAGAACCAGTCCAAGTTGGAGAATTAAATGTTCCATCAGATGCCGTTATCGCATTTGTCCCTTCACCAGAAGCAAAAGTAAAAGTGACTTTTGTGATTTTTTTTGCGAGATTAGACGCAACTGCAATTGTGTTACCACCATAGGCTCGCACTGCTTCACCTGTAGTATAATACTTTGGAACATTACTATTATTAGTACCCTTGCCGAATGTGATTGAAATTTCATCATCCACATTAACCGTTTTTACTTCTGCCTGGTTATCGTAGCCAGCAGTGGACGCTGTCCATTTGACGGTCTTCGTCTCTGCCTGCATTTGGGCCATGGCTGTGGCTAGCAGGAAGAACATTAGAAAAGTTAGTAATTTTTTCATAAATGTTTTGTTTTTAGTTATTAATTTATTTTTATTTATTTTTTTGCAACTGAAAGAAATTATCCAAAATTAGAATAAATTTTCTTTTGTCCAATAACTACAGATTTCGCTGATTAAAAAATCTGTTTAATCTGATTAATCTGTGTAATCTGTGGTTTGTTAGGGGCAACAAAAAAAACAGACAAAGTCACCGGGGGAGGCTATGGGCTTCCCTCGCTGCACGTTGTCTTGTTTCTACGTTTAGTCCTATCCATAAAAGCGGTGACTCATGCCCTATTCGAGTCGGGGGAGATCAGCAGTGTCTATCTGGGGGGCTTGTTCTTTCCACGGCTCACCAAAATGTCACCCAATCATTCTCAACAGCAGAATTTAAGCATAAATCTGTAATTCAGCGACAAAGGTACTACTTTTATTGGAAATTTCACTACTTTTTTCAGATTTTTTTCACATTACCCGCAAGAAATTTTTCAACTCCCACAGAGGCACAGAGCCCACGGAGATTTTCTACTGAAAGAAATTATCCGAAATTAAAAGAAATTTTATTATCTCCCACAGAGGCCACGGAGATTTTTCTACTGAAAGAAATTAAAATAATTAGAATAATTTTATTTTTTAACCATGGATTTATCAGATTAAACTGAGATTGGTTTTTACTGAAAGAAATTATCCGAAATTAGAAGAAATTTTATATCTCGCACAATGTCCACAGAGATTGGTTTTACTGAAAGAAATTAAAATAATTAGAATCTTATGTCTTAAAAAAATCTCTGTGGCCTCTGTGTCTCTGTGGGAGATCGTGTGAAGAGGGGGGGTGGTTACTTGTTG